>JAGLTA010000001.1 GCA_023135505.1 Candidatus Parcubacteria bacterium
TTGGTATTGATTTTATTTTCAAAATGGTTTAAGATAATAATATAAAAATAGGCATTACGCCTTTGTTTTATTTTAAGTTAAAATGTTATTTTACGTGTATATTTTGCTTTTGCGGTGAATGAATTTCGCGTTTGGCGGATTATCTCGCGTAAAGCGCGTACTGTATCGTACCCGTAGCTCAATTGGATAGAGTGTCTGGCTTCGGACCAGAAGGTTGCAGGTTCGAGTCCTGCCGGGTACACACAAAAATTTGTGTTAAAATTTGCCTGAGGCGATAAATAAGTTTTTTATCCGCTTGTAGCTCAATTGGCAGAGCAGGGGCCTCTTAAGCCCAAGGTTCTGGGTTCGATTCCCAGCGGGCGGACAAATTTGCGGTTGCCGCGCAATATCGCGTTTGCAAGCAAGCGTATTTACAAATTAGAAATAAATTGTTATTATATAATTAAAGTTAGATTTATAATTTTAATTTTGCAGTTTGCATAAAGAATTGCATTTTTTAAGTTTATGGCAAAAGAACAGAAAATTTTTCATATAGACAAAAAAGTATTAGAGGAGATTAAAAAATCTTTAGAAGCGCGGCGCGATAAAATAAAAGCCGAGCTGGATAAATTTACAAAAGAGGATAAACATGAACACGAAAAGCACAAGGCGATTTTTCCGGAATTTGGCGACAAAAACGATGAGAACGCCATTGAAATCGCTACATTCACAGATAATATTTCAATCGGAAAGTCTTTAGAATATATATTGCGCGACATAGAAGACGCCTTGCAAAGGATTGAAAAAGGCACTTATGGCATTTGCAAATATTGCCATCAGCCAATTTTGCAAGAGAGGTTAAAGATCAGGCCGGTATCTTCGGCTTGCATTAAATGCAAAAAAAAGATAAAAGGGGAATCATAGATAGATTTTATTAAAATTTATATAAGATAAGGCGGCGCATCGGTCGCTTTATTTGTTGCGAATATAGCAATTTTATAGCATAAAATTTTAATAGTTCCAATCATATCAAAATTTCTATACAAAAAGTTATAATTAAATTATTATTAGCAATAATTAAAGGACTGATATTAATCAAGAATATCTTTGTCTTGATTTTTATTACGCCGATTTATAAAGTTTTGGGTTTTTTATTCAAGATTTTATATAGATATGGCGGCAGATTTATTTTTATTAAGTCTTATAAAATTTATAACTTTATAAAAAAAAATTTGCGGGATAATTTTTTTCTAATTAAAAATAAATTTTTGCATATTTTCGGCAGCAGATATATTGTTCATTTTATTATTATAATTATTGCCGGATTGGTTATCACTTCCAACACAAAAGCCAACGAAGTAAAGGTTGGGACGATTAAAATAACTGACAATAATTTAATCAGTAAATTAGTCAAAACAGGAGAATTTAAAGACAGTGATCAGATCAGTGAATTAATAGAAGAGGATATTGAAATAACAGGGGTTGTAAAAAAAAGAATAGATTCATATCTTTATGAAAAAGAAGAGGCTATTTCATATCGTCCGCGATTAAATGTAGCGCAAGAAAGGAAAGATTATGACATTTTATCGCAAAACGGGGATACGATTTCAACACCAAGTATTATAAATACTAAAAAAGCCAGGCAGCAAAGAACGGAAGTAGAGTATTATGTTGTTCAAGACGGCGATACAGTGTTTGATATTGCTAAAAAATATAATGTAACAGCAAATACCATTATTTGGGAAAACGGCCTTAATCGCTATGGATTTATTAAACTTGGGCAAAAATTAGCAATCTTGCCGACAACAGGCGTAACATATAAAGTGAAGAAATATGATACCATAGGCGGAATAGCCAAAAAATATAGCATTAAAGAAGTCGATATAATCAAATCTAATAATATTACAAGCGTTTCAGCTTTACAAATAGGTCAAAAATTAATCGTTCCGGGAGCAAGGCAGGCTTCGTCGCCTGTAGTAGCCGCTGCTTCAACAATTTCCAGTTACACTAAGCAGGCAACAGTTCAAAAGACTTCTGTTAAAAGCTCAACAAGACTGTTGTGGCCGGCAAGTTGTCGAACAATTAGCCAGTATTATCACTGGAGGCATCACGCGTTGGATATTGCGTGCAAGCAAGGAACTCCGATTTACGCGGCAGAGGACGGGGTAATAAAATCTTCCGGCTGGGCGTCTGGCTATGGAAAACGCGTTATAATCAACCATGGAAACGGAATGCGGACTTTATACGCGCATTTAACTAAAATTTATGCAAGTCCTGGGCAAGCCGTCAACAGTGGAGATACGATAGGATTAATGGGATCAACAGGCTGGTCAACAGGACCGCACCTGCATTTTGAAGTAGTTGTAAACGGTGTTAAAAAGAATCCGCTGTCTTATATAAAATAAAATTATGAATTATAATAATAATCAAATTCATCCTTATAAAAAAATCGCTTTTAATTTTCTATTTATTTCCGTCATTTTAGCGGCTTTAGTCGGATATTTTGTATTTTATCAAGTAAAAGTCTATATTACTCCCGCAAGGGAAAAAATTGTTTCAACATTTTTGATTCAGATTCAGGAAGATGGAAAAGAGATATTAAGCGAAGGAATTATCAACGGAACGATTGACGAAAAGGAAATGGAAGGCGAAAGGGAATTTTCCGCGTCAGCCGTTAAAGAGAAATTTTTAAGCCAAAACGGAAAAGTTTTTATTATTAACACCGCTGATTTTAATCAGCCTCTTGTTGCCACAACCAGGCTGCTTACCCCAGACAATATTCTATTTAGAATTAAAGATAGCGTTACGGTTTCGGCTGGCGGGGAAATTGAAATTGAAGTTTATCCAAGCGATGAAAATTTTAATAGCATTATTAAGCCGTTAAAAATGACAATTCCAGGCCTGTCGCCAAGTTTGCAAGAAAAAATTTACGCTGAAAATAGGAAGGATTTAGGCGGGACAGAAGAAGTGAAAACACTCAGCCAAGAGGATATTGATATTGCCAGAGAAACTCTGTCTGAAGATTTATATAAGCAGATTAAAGACGAGTTTGCCACTGCTAATAGTAAAAAGATTAATTTTAATCTATTGGGCAAAATTCCTAAAATTAAAAATGTTGATTTAAGAGAGACGGTTTTAACAAAAGTTAATAGAAATATCGGAGATGAGTGCGAGAAATTCAAGCTGTTTTTAAAAGCAAAAGTTACAGAGATATCTTTTGATGAAAATAAAATTGAGGAGTTGGCGAATAAAAAAATATTAGACGATATTCCTGACGATAAAAAATTTCTTAAATTAGACAAGCATAATTTTAATTATGTTGTTGAAAATTATGATCTTGATAAAAAAATAGCGTATATTAAAGTATATATTTCAGGCGAGATGGCGATTAGCGAAGAGAGTAGAATTTTAGATAAAAGCAAATTCGCAGGCATGTCGTTTACGGAACTGAAGAATCATTTAAAGAAATTTCCATCAGTGGAGGATGTTGAAATATCGTCCGCGGGCAGCTGGTTTAAAACAATTCCTAATAATAAAAATAAGATAAAAATAATTATAAAAGATTAGATTTGTCTGATAATAAATTAAATTTTATCGTGAAATTTATTATTTAGCAGATCTACTAAATAAAAAAATATGACACAGCATTTTAACGAAAAAAATTTTAATGAAGAAGTCGTTGAAGCGTCTAACAGCAAGCCGGTTTTAGTTGATTTTTTTGCCAGCTGGTGCGGACCGTGCCAGGCGCAGTCGCCGATTATTGACGAATTGGCGGAAAGTTTTAAAGAAAAAGCGATTATTGGCAAGCTTGATACTGGCGCGTCGCAGCGGATAGCCGCTGATTACGGAGTGATGAGCATCCCGACTATTTTACTGTTTAAAAACGGCAAAGTTGTTGAAAATCTTGTCGGGCTGCAGCTTAAGGAAATATTAGAAAAAGCAGTTAATAAACATTTGTAAGAAAATTTTATGGAATTTGAATTATTGGATAAAAAAATAGGCGAGATTTCGGCTGATTGCGAAGTTGTTTTTATGGTTGGCAAAAATTTAAAGCATAAATGGGTGAAAGATTTGGAATATTTTAAACCGTTGAATTTTAAAGCTGAGGTGGAAGAAACCGTTTTTATTCCAGACAGAAAAAAGTTGTACATTGCGATTGATTCAATGGAGCACGACAGCATACGAACCGCTTGCGCCCAGGCAATTAGAATTTTAAAGAAAACTAATTTTAAATCAGTAAAAATCGGACTTTACGCAGGCAAAGAATTTGCAACGGACAATATCAGGGCGATAGCAGAGGGTTTTATATTAGGCGAATATATTTTTGATAAATATAAGTCAAATAAAATTAAAAGTTCCATTAAAAAAATAGTTGTTTCAACCGAAGAGTATAGCGGAAAAACTATTAGTGTAAAAATTATTAAAAAAGAATTAAAAACAGGAGAAATTTTAGCTCATGCGGTAAATTTTACAAGAGAGATAGCAAATCAGCCGCCAGACGATATGACGCCGATTCAAATGGGAGAAGTTGCTAAAAAATTAGCAAAAGAAAATGATCTGCAATGCAGAATTTATGGAGAGGAATTTTTGAAAAAAAATGGAATGAACGCTTTTTTAGCTGTCGGGCGCGGAAGTATCCATCCGCTGCGGCTTATTCATTTAACATACAAGCCGAAAAACGCGAAGAATAGGATTGCGATTGTCGGAAAGGGGATTACTTATGACAGCGGCGGCTTAAGTTTAAAGCCGACAAGTTCTATGATAACGATGAAATCTGACAAAAGCGGCGCCAGCGCTGTTTTTGGTATTATGTCTATTGTTAAAAAATTAAATTTACCATTTGAAGTCCATGGGATTGTCGGCGCGGCGGAAAATATGATTGGCGGAAACGCTTATAAGCCAGATGATATTCTTACCGCGAAAAATGGCAAAACGATTGAAGTTAAGAATACTGACGCGGAAGGACGACTGGTATTAGCTGATTGTTTGTGTTATGCGCAGGATTTTGATCCGGATTATATTTTAGATTTTGCCACTTTGACTGGCGCGTGCGTTGTAGCGCTTGGAGAATATACCGTTGGAGTAATGGGGTTTGATGAAAAACTAAAAAAGGAGATTATGCGGGCGGCAAGCGCGAGCGGAGAATTGTCAGCCGATCTGCCTTTTAATAAATATCTGCCAAAATTGTTAAAAAGCAAAATCGCTGATGTTAGCAATTTGAGTTCTTCTAATTATGGCGGCGCGATTACAGCAGGGCTGTTTTTAAGCGAATTTATCAAGAAAGAGAATAAAGAGAAGTGGGCGCATTTGGATATTGCAGGTCCAGCATATGTTGAAAAAGAGTGGGGATGCAACTCTTACGGAGCAAGCGGCGCCGGAGTAAAAATGGCAGCGAGATGGATGGAAAACTTGTTAAAAAAATTTTAATTCTTCCGCGTAATAAACCGCGTGGAAAGTGGCAAGATATTTTTGTCTTGACATTTTTTTTTGTTCTCTTATAATAAAATAAAATTAGCACTCTTGAAATGGAAGTGCTAACCGTGAGATAAGTTTAATAATTTAATTTATAATTTTAATAGTTTATTGTTATGTGATACAGACGCTCTGTTTTTATTCGTAACTTTTAGGCTATTTTGTTTTTATGGAGATAAAACCATTGAATGACAATGTTATTGTCAAGGGAATTTCTGAAGACGAAGTCACGAAATCAGGCATTGTTCTTCCTGACACAATCGATAAAGAGCGTCCGGAAAAAGGCGAAGTAATAGCCGTCGGTCCCGGCAAGATGCTGGATAGCGGAAACAGGGCACCGATGAGCGTTGAAAAAGGGCAAAAAGTTATCTTTAAAAAATACGGACCTGACGAAATAAAAATAGACGGAAAAGAGGTTTTAGTAATTTCCGAAAGCGACATAATCGCAATAATTGAATAATTTTAATAAATTAAGTTTTAATAAAAAAAAATTTTAATTCGCCATTTGCTATTTTTTTGGATTATTTAAAATTAATTCATTGAAAATTGATTGGTAATTGAAAATTAAAAATTAAAAAATATGGCTAAACAAATTTTATTTGACGAAAAAGCGAGAACATCGCTAAAAAGAGGAGTGGATCAATTAGCAAACGCGGTTAAAATCACTTTAGGACCAAAAGGCAGAAATGTTGTTTTGGATAAAGGTTTCGGCTCTCCGACAATCACAAAAGACGGGGTGACAGTAGCGAAAGAGATAGAGCTAAAAGACAAATTTGAAAATATTGGCGCTGAACTGGTAAAAGAGGTTGCTTCAAAGACAAACGATGTTGCCGGAGACGGAACAACAACTGCGACTATTTTAGCGCAGTCAATGATTCAGGAAGGGTTGAAATTAGTATCAGCAGGCGTAAGTCCGATTGATATTAAAAAAGAGATTGAGGTAAAAGTCGCAAAAGTCATTAAAAAGTTAAAAGAGATGAGCAAGGAGATTTCTTCCAAAGAAGAAATTTCCCAAGTCGCGTCTATCTCCGCAAACGATAAAGAGATTGGGGAAATTATCGCTGAAGCAATGGAGGCTGTCGGCAAAGAAGGGGTTATTACGGTTGAAGAAGGACAGTCTTTCGGAGTTGAAAAGGAAGTAGTTGAAGGAATGCAGTTTGACAACGGATATATATCTCCGTATATGATCACTAACGCGGATACCATGAAAGCAGAATTTGAAAATTCTTATTTGCTGATTACTGATAAAAAGATTTCATCCTTGCAGGAAATTTTGCCGCTATTGGAAAAGCTGGCTCAGGCTGGGCATAAAGATTTAGTTGTTTTAGCTGATGACATTGAAGGCGAAGCGCTTGCGACATTTGTTGTTAATAAATTGCGAGGAACATTTAATGTTTTAGCTGTTAAAGCTCCGGGATTTGGAGACAGAAAAAAAGCGATGCTGGAAGACATAGCGCTTTTAACTGGCGGAAAAGTGATTTCCGAGGAAGTCGGCTTGAAATTAGAGAATACTACAATTGAAGATTTAGGGCAGGCGCGAAAAGTAGTTTCTACTAAAGAGAACACTACTATTGTTGAAGGAAAAGGCGACGAAGCGGCGATAAAAGACAGGGTTTCTCAAATTAAAAAAGAGATAGAGATATCTGACAGCGATTTTGACAAAGAAAAGCTGCAGGAACGATTGGCGAAATTGGCTGGCGGAGTGGCGGTTATTAAAGTGGGCGCGGCGACAGAAACAGAAATGAAAGAGAAAAAACATCGCATTGAGGACGCTTTAGCGGCAACGAAAGCTGCTGTTGAGGAAGGCGTTGTTCCAGGCGGAGGAATCGCGCTGGCAATCGCCGGCGATGTTTTCAATCAGTTAATGGGAGAAGACGACGATAAAAAAGCCGATTTGGCGGTTGGAGACAAAATTGTTGACAACGCTATGCTGGAGCCGATTCGCCAGATTGCTAACAATGCAGGCAAAGACGGATCTTTGATTTTATTTGACATCATCCGCCAGCACAGAAAAGGAAGTACTAACATCGGCTACAACGCGGCAAGCGATAAATTTGAAGATATGATGGCGGTCGGAATTGTTGATCCGACAAAAGTGACAAGAAGCGCTTTAGAAAACGCGGCAAGCGCGGCAGCGATGTTTTTGACAACCGAAGCCGTTGTGACTGACGCGCCGGAAGAAAAAGAGAGCGGAATGCCTGCTGGAATGCCGGGCGGAATGGGAATGCCAGGAGGAATGGGCGGCGGAATGCCAATGATGTAAAGCGATTTTACAATTTTAGTTTAAATGAAAAGCAAGGGGGTTTACCCCTTGCTTTTTTGGTTTATTGTATAACTCGTTATTATGCGTAATTATTGAAAATTAATAATAAAATTTGTATGTTATGCGTAATATGCATTTTTTTGCAAACTAGGAAGGTTATTTTTTAAACCTTCCTAGCGAAGAAAACCCGACTTTATTTTTTGTGCATCTTTAAAACAGTTTCCATTTCTAAACACTTTTTTATAAGAGTTTCTACACTGTAAGTTTTCGTAAACCTAGTTATTTTTCCACATTTTCTACAAGGCTGTCGAAATAATCCTTGTTTTTTGTCTCTTCTGTCTTTTTAGTAATAACAGTTTCAACTCCCATATAACCCTCCTTTCTTAAAAGTCAAGATTTTCTTTTAGTTCTAATAGTTTATATTTTATGCTTTTTTAAAAAATATGCAAGAATATTTATAAAAAGCAGCGATTTTAATCAAACGCGCAAGTTATATAAAAAATAAAATTCTTGACTAATCTCACGATCGTGAAATTAGTCAAGAATTAAAAAAATTTCGCACCGTCGCAGTCCCCCGCCGCTCGCGAGCAGCGGGGCTGCGACGATTATGACAAATGCAACAGCCCCTATCGGAGACTGTTGCAAGGCGAAACAAAAAAGCAAGGAACCGCCCTTGCTTTTTTTAGTCTAAATTTATGATTGATGAATTATTTTTTAAACTCGCAGATGTCCTTAAAATCGCACCATTGGCATAAATTTCCAGGATTGGCGGCAAAATCGTTCTGTTTTATTTTTTCAATCGTGTCGGCAATCCATTTTTCAACTTTTTTTAACTCTTTATCTTTTCCTAAAAATTCAACCTCACTGTTGTTGTTAAGATAGTAAAAACTCAATTTTTTTATCGGTTCATCAAACAGTTGTTCGCCGGCAAGCTGGTAAATAATCAGCTGTTTTTTATTTTCAAATGTTAATTTTTCTTTCGGTTCTCCTGTCTTATAATCAATTATTTTCAATCCGCCTTCTGTTTTATCAACACGGTCAATCGCACCCCTGATAACATATCCGGCAATCTTGATTTTAAACATTTTTTCCAGATATAGCGGCTGCAGGATTTCATCGCGGAATTTATTGTAAAATTCTTTAATGACTTTTTTGCCTTTTTGCAGATGCTTTTCTTTGGAGTTTTTATCTTCATACCAATCGTCAATCCATGATGCTTTGAAAATATCAAGCATTTCTTCCAGCGAAATCATTTCGCTGAATTTTTTTAATCGCTGGTTTGAATCAAACAGCGATTTTTGCGCGTTGCTCTGATTGGCGATTATTAATTCCGCTATTCTTTGAAAAGTTGAATGCATTGTTTTTCCAAAACTAAAACTCGATTTTCCCTGCGTCGGAACCTTTAAGATAAAGCCCAGATAATATTGATAAGGGCAGCTGCTGAAAGCCGCTAACTGTGAAAATGAAAAATGCGGCGGAAAGGAGTTTATAGCGGTTTTTTCTTTTGTTTCGGATTTTGCCAAAGGGGAAGATAAAATTTGCAATCCGCTAGCGGCTTCTGATAATTTTTTTTCATTTACCATTCCTATCTCCGCTAAAAATCTTGACGGCTTCTTTTTTCTAACGCCGCCGCAGTCTTCCGCCCAGCTGAAAAATAGCCCTTTTTTCGCCCGTGTCATAGCGACATAAAAAAGCCGCCGCTCTTCTTCTAAATGAATATCTCCTTCGGGCAGAATCTCTTTGATTAAATCGTCAGGCAAAAGGATCGCTTCTTTTCTTTCAGTAGTTGGAAAACGCCTGTCAGCCAAATTTACTATAAAAATATATTGAAACTCCAACCCCTTGGCGGCATGCGCAGTAAGGATTTTTACCTCTTCTGGACCGCTGTCATAATCTGGAACAAGAGATCCTTCTTCGCCGGATTCAACCTCCATTTGCAGTTCAGCCAAAAAGTTTTTTACAAGCCGTTCGCCGTTTTCGCGCTCAAAATTTTGTATTTTTCTGTAAAACTGGTTGAGGTAATTTGTGTTTTCCCTCATCTTTTGCTCGTCTTGGCGCATTATGTATTTCAAATAGCCGGAATTGTTTAAAAATTTTAATATTATCTCGCCGACGGTTTTGGTTTTGGCTGACTGAGTATGCTTTTCAACTAAATTCAGAACCTTGCTTATTTTTTCAATCGCCTCTTTTTTAAAACCTAATACAGCCGCGTTTTTCAAGGTTTCGTATAGGGACCAAGCACGCCGCCGAGCCCAGTAATTAAATAGGGAAATTTCTTTATTGGAAAAATCAAAAATTGGAATAGACAGGATGCGATAGACTGCGGCTGACTCATGATAATCGTCCAGCAGTTTTAAATAGGCGATAATATCCATAATAATTGGCTTGGAATAAAGCCCTTTTGACGCTAAAAAAATGAAAGGAATTTCCGCTCTTTCTAAAATCGGAATAAAGCTGTTTGCCATATTATTCGCTCTTATTAAAATCGCAAAATCGTTCCATGTCGTTTCAATATCGCTGTTTTTTAATTCAATGATTTTAGAGACAACTTTTTTAACTTCATCGTCAAGAGTTTTTTCGCTGATGCATTCAATAGTTCCGCTGCCTTTGATCTGTGAACGCAGTTTTTTGTCTAATTTTTCTTCATTTTTGTTATTTTTTAACTGCTCCTCAAGGCGGTTCGGATTGTTTAATTTGATGAATTCATATGCAAGATCAAGGATGTTTTGCCTGCTGCGGTAATTATTTATTAAAACAACATTTTTGCTTTTAGGATAATCTTTTTTAAATTGCAGAATATTGCTCATTGAGGCGCCGCGGAAGCGAAAAATGCTTTGGTCGTCGTCAGCGACAACAGTCAAGTTGTTTTTTGGAGCGGCAAGCATTTTAACCAATTCATACTGCGCCCAATTAGTGTCTTGAAATTCGTCAACTAAAATATATTTGAATTGCTCGCGGTATTTTTTTAAAATTCCAGGTCTTTTTTCAAAGAGTTTCAGGCAGTAATTTATCAGATCGCCAAAATCAAGATAACTGTTTTCCAGCAGCAGTTGCTGATAAGTATGATAAGCGCCGGCAACTTCATTAATTCTTAAAATTTCCTGCTCGGCAATTTCCGCCCCGCCCATCGCTTCCATATTATCCAAATTGATTTTTAATCCTTCTGCGTATTTTAAATAATCTTCCGGAGAAATTACCTCGTCTTTTGCGCGGGAAAAGTGTCTTAAAAGCGAATGGATGAATTTTGTCGGATTGCCAAGCGGACGGTAATAATCAAGACTAAATCTATCTAAATTTTTTTTAATTAAAGCCCATTGCTGGAAACTGTTAATCAGTTTAAAATCAACAGTCAGTCCGATTGCAAGCCCCTCGTTTTTTAAGATTCTTTCGCAGAAAGAATGAAAAGTTGAAATCCACAAGTCAAGATACCCTAAAGGCAAAAGCCGATCAACGCGCTCTTCCATTTCGCCAGCGGCTTTTTCAGTAAATGTTAAAGCCAAAATTTCATCTGTTTTCGCAAAGCCCTGTTCTATGAGCCAAGCGATTTTTTGCGTGATAACGGTTGTTTTGCCTGTGCCAGCCCCGGCAATAATAAGCAACGGCCCGTTTTTATAAGTAACCGCCTCAAATTGCTCCTTATTTAGTTTTTCCATTAAATTTTCCATAACTTTATATTACAATTTAAAATTGTTTTTGTAAAATTAAAATTGGCGAAAATTTATAAAAAAACGCGGTTTTTGTTGTAAAAATCTTTTTATTATACTATGATAATGTTATGAATATTAAAATAAAAAGTTCAAAAAAGATTACTATCGCGCATATTAGTTCGCAGATGGCGCCGTTTTCTAAAACTGGCGGAATGGCTGATGTAGTCAACGCTTTATTAAGGAAGCAGTCGCAGTTCGGCAACAAAGTGATAGCCATAACGCCTGGTTATGGATTTATAAGAAACCAAAATTTAGGATGGAAGACAATCGTTAAGAGCCTGTCTGTTAAAATAGGCGAAGAAGAATATTCTTTTGCCGTAAAAGAGAGTATGCTTTTTAATAATGTTAAAGTTTATTTTATCTGCAATTATAAGCTGTTCGGCAGCCATAAAATTTATGGCACAGGATTTGACGGATTGCGTTTCTATTTTTTTAATTTAGCTGCGCTTCAGCTGATGCGTCATCTGAATTTTGCTCCTGATATTATGCACTGCCATTGCTGGCACGCTGGATTAACTCCGAATTTTATTAAAAAATCAAAATTTTTCGCAAATTCAGCCGCTGTTTTTACGATTCATAATCTTATTTTTCAAGGACCAAAAAATTGGTGGGAAGTGCCGCCAGAAAAAATTGATAGCGGCAAAAAATCGCTTCCGGGCAGCAAGGAAAAAATAGAATACATCAATTTCACTAAAAGAGGGATTTTGTATGCTGATGCAATTAATACAGTTTCAGAGCGGCACGCCAAAGAGATTCTGACGGCTAAATTCGGACAGGGCTTGGAAAAAATTCTGCAAAAGAGAAAAGAAGATGTTTACGGAATTATTAACGGCATAGATTACAAGGTGCATAATCCATTGATTGATAAGCATATTTATCATAAATATGATTGGGACAGTTTGAGAAATAAAAAGAAGAATAAATTAAAACTGCAAAAAGAGTTCGGGCTTACTAAAGATGAAAATATTCCTATGCTTGGATTCTCAAACCGTTTAAGCGAAGAAAAAGGAGTTTTGCTTTTACAGAAGACAATTCATATTCTTTTAAAGTTAAATTTACAGATCGTTATTATTTCCGATAATTACGGCAATAAGGAATATGTCAAATTTTTTAAAAAAATTGCCCGCCAGCATCCTGATAAATTTCTTATTTATATTAAAAAGCCTTTTCCTGAAGATATGGAAAGCAAGATGTTCGCTGCCAGCGATATGTTTTTAATGCCTTCAAGTTTTGAGCCGTGCGGAATTTCCCAGATGAAAAGTTTGCGTTATGGAAGCATCCCGATAGTCCATAAAACAGGCGGATTGTCGGATACAATAATTGATTTTAATCCGCGCAAAAACAGAGGCAACGGGTTTGTTTTTAGCTCTTATAACAAAGAAGAGTTTTTAATGGCGATAGCAAGAGCGCTGGAAAATTATAAATATCCAAAGATTTGGGAGTATTTGACATGGCGCGGAATGAAAGAGTCTTTTTCATGGAAGTTGCCTGCGAAAAAATATTTAGCGCTTTATAAAATCGCCATAAAAAAACGGCTTTTGAAATGATTTTAAAATAAGATTTTTAGCGAGTTAAAAAATATTTTAATAAAAAATATTATGGAAAAATTATTTAATGTAAATACGACCAATGAAAAAGAATTTTTTGCAGCCAGACATTCAATTTCCACAAAAGAAAAAAACAAACAATTTGAGTCAAAAAAATATCATGGTATTATTGAAGATGGAGTGGAATTATCAAAAGAAAAAGCAAAGGAAATTTTAGAGTTTTTAAAAGAGGCAAAAGAAGGGACAATAATATTTTTAGGTGGAGCAACAGAAAAAATAAGAACAAAATCAACTGCTCGTGTTTTTGGAGATGAAGCTAAACATATAATCGCGAAAGAAAAAATAGATGATATAATGGTATTAACCGAAGAAGATATTATATATAAAGAAACTGGAAAAGGATATTCGCAAATAGTTAATAATGTAGTCAAAAAGATACAAGACAATAAAGATAAAAAGATTATTTTAGATTTCCCGTTATTTTTAAAAGAATTCGGATTTGCCAGATGGACGGATGGAAAAGGAAGCCGTTCTGATTACACAAAAACTTTAATTGCGAAATATGGCGGTAATTATGATGATTGCGTAAAAGACTGGATAAAAAATAAAGGCAAACTTAATGATTTACAGGGTCCAAGTCCAACAGAAGTAGCAGAAGAGCATTTGCATGGCATTAACAGACTTCACAATTTTATTGAAAAATATATTAATGATAGATCTATAGTTGTTGGTTTTGTTGGGCATTGTTGGAATTTAGATGCTTTAGCTGTTTATTTAGCCAATAATAAAAAAGTTGATTTAGAGGGATGGCAAAAAATTAGGGAAACAGTAATCAACGAGAGCGAATTAATGCGTTTAGAAATAAACAAAACAACAAAATTTATTTATAGAAATAAAGAATATCTAATAAATACGCTTAATAAAAGCGCTGAATAAATTTATGGCAAACAATTATTTACCATTTTTATTTAATACATTCAAAGATGTTTATGCAATAGATAGAATAGCTTTTGCGCAGCATCTTTTGATTTATTTGCCAGCTCACATAAAAGCGGAAGATCGTTATCAATGTCCCGTAATACCAAATAAAGATAAAAATGGTAATAGATTTTTTAGCGTAGGTTCAGCTAAGAAAATAAAATCAGGAAAAACCGATTATTTATTTTATTGGTTTTATAATATTAAAGCACAGGAAGCTAATGGCAAAAAATGCGTTCAGTGGTTTTTAAAAAATAATTATTATTGGAAATTGTTAGTTGAAGATCATAAAAAATATAAAAAAGAGTTTGCGTTATTTGAAAAAAAATGCGGTTTCCATAAATATCCGAATTATTTGCGAAAAATTAGTTTAGATCAATTATTTATAGAGTTTAACAGAGCGTATATGGTTATGGTTGATAATTTGACCGTTAAAGTTGTTATTTTGGCAATAGATTTGTATGCTGAAAAAGAAATGGAAAAATATTTTAATAGAGATGATATCGCCGCCTTAACGATGTTTAGCGGTCCGAGTTGTCTAATAAAATTTGAAAAAAACGCGAATTTGTTTGGTAAAGAAATTTCTCCGCAAATGCGGCGAAAAAAATTTAGACAATTATCAGCGGATATTAAGCGTAAACTAACTTTATTTGTTCGGAATTATCATCACATTGAGAGCACTTTTTCAAGCGGAGGATTTTTAAATGAAAAACAAATGTGGAAAAAATTACAATGTATATGGCAACAAGGTGATCCGAGTGAAAGATATAATTTTTTACTATCAGAAGAAAAGAAAAAAAATATCAAGATAAAAAATTCCATTAAGATTAAAATTCCCTTAGCATTAAAAGAAAAAATGACAATTTTTCAATATATAGTGAAGCAAAGAGACGAATCAAAAGATTTACAAATTAAATTTTTTGATTATTGGTATGCTTTATTGCGCGAAATTAGCCAACGAGTAAAATTATTTTGGCCAAAAATTATGTTTTTAACACCAGAAGAAATTAATATGTTGATTAAAACAACTGATTCATCTTATTGGGAAAAGGAAATAGAAAAACGAATGAATGCTTATTTTGTTTATTGGTCTGATGGGGATAATGTTAATGCTCCTTATATAATAAACGGAGATAACGCTAAAAAATATATAAATTTTATTTTGCGTGTTAATGATGATGTAAAAAAAATCGTTGGTACACCAGCATATTATGGAAAGGTAAAAGGTCGTTGCCGTGTAGTCATGGGGGTTAGTGAAAATATGGTTTTTAAAAAAGGCGAAATATTAATTACTGATCAAACTACTCCTGAGTTTGTGCCTATAATGAAATTAGCAAAGGCAATAGTTACAAATGTAGGCGGAATTACTGCTCACGCTGCTATCGTTTCCCGCGAAATGAAAATTCCCTGCATCATCGGAACTAAAATCGCTACTAAAGTTTTAAAAGACGGGGATTT
>JAGLTA010000010.1 GCA_023135505.1 Candidatus Parcubacteria bacterium
TTACGAATAGCGATGTTAGAAAAATTGCCGTTGGGGAGGTTGAATAAAATTGACAATAAAAAAGGATTGGTTTGAAACCCGTCCATACGAATAAAAAAAGAACAAGATATTAACATCTTGTTTTTTTATTTATAACATAGGCATTGACAATTATATTTTATTTTTTTATACTGTAATTAGCACTCAAATTTAGAGAGTGCTAAAATGAATTAAGTAAATCTATGCGGGACAGGCAATCGCAATTATTGAATTATACAGTTAGGAGCTATATAAAAACCGCCCAGCCGGTAGGATCTAATTTACTGATGGAAAAAGCGGGGATTAGCATTTCTTCCGCGACTATTCGCAATGAATTATTAGAATTAGAAACCGAGGGGTATCTTGACCAGCCGCATACTTCAGCCGGACGCGTGCCTACGGAAAAAGGATATAAATTTTGGCTGAAAAATTTTTTTAAGGACAGAGAGTTGAATAAAAAGAAAAGATCTATTTTATCAGACGCTAAGAAGCGATTTAAGTCAGACAGAAAAAGGCAGCTAAAAGAGATTGCGAAAGTCGCGGCAGAATTATCGCGCGCCACGGTAATTATCGGATTTGAACGGCATAATTTTTATTACACAGGCATCTCACGGCTTTTTGCCCAGCCGGAATTCCGCGAATATGATTTGGTTTGCAATATTTCTGAAATAGTTGATTGCCTTGACGAAAAAGCACCGGATCTTTTTGACGCAATTGGCAATGACGCGGTAATATTAATAGGCAATGACAATCCTTTTAGTGAAAATTGCTCAATTGTGTCGGTTAATTTTAATGACAACCTGTTTGTTTTATTGGGTCCGATAAGAATGAATTACGAAGAAAACGCGGCGATTATCAAATATTTAAAAGAGTTAATATAAATATGAGCGAAGAAAAAAATAAGGAAAATAAAAAAGAAAAAAAAGATATAGACATAAAGAAAAAAATGGACATTGGCGATTTAGAGAATAAATACAAGCGCGCGCTGGCGGATTATCAAAATTTATTAAAACAGACAGTGAAAGAAAAAGAGGAGTTCGCAAAATACGCCAATCTGAATCTTATAATGGAAATCTTGCCGATTGTTAATAATTTTAAAATTTCAGTTGAGCATGTCCCTGAAGATCAAAAAGGTAGCGCTTGGGTTCAGGGAATAATTTATATTAAAAAACAGTTGATGGATATTTTATCGGCGAATGGAGTAGAAGAGATAAAAACCGTCGGCGAAAAATTTAATCCTGAAATGCACGAAGCTGTTGAAAATAATAAAAATGAAGACAAAAAGGATAAAGATAAAAAAGGGATAATTATCAAAGAGATAACCGCGGGATATAGAATGAGAGGAAAAGTTATCAGCGCGGCAAAAGTGATAGTGGGAAATTAAAATTTGCAAAAAGAGAAAAGAGTAACCGTTTTTATAACAATTACCCTTTTGTTTTTCGTTTTTCAAAATGTTTTAAAATCTTCCTTTATTCTTTTTATGAAAAAATGCAGAAGTACTCCTATTGATATAGGGGTTATACCACCTAATAAAGTTGGATCTTTCAAGAAAGACCAACTTGTAATTATTAAGAGAAACCCCAACGCTAGAACCCCTATGACAACAACAACGGAAAACATTATTACTGCCGAAACATATTTTAGAGAAATAATTTTAATTTTTTCCCCCATTTTTTGCCCTCCTTATTTTTGTTAATTTAAAAAATTATTTTGAATAATTTAATATATCATAATTTATAAAAAAGTCAATAGGTGTTGAGTAAATTAAAAATAATTGCTTAATAATCTATGAGATAAATAAACTTATGCCAAAAATTTTAGGTGTTGATCTTGGGACGACAAATTCAGCGATGGCGATTGTTGAAGGAGGAAAACCGAAGATTTTAGAAAACAAAGAGGGAAATCGCACTACGCCGTCAATCGTAGCTGTATCTAAAACAGGCGAACGGCTTGTCGGGCAGATTGCTAAAAGGCAGGCAGTTACAAATTCAGAGAATACGATTTTTTCAATAAAAAGATTGATCGGGCATCGTTTTGAAGATGAAACAATCCAAGAAGATATTAAAATGGTTCCTTATAAAATCGTAAAAGCAGGCGAAGGAGTAAAAGTAAAAATGCAGGATAAAGAGCACACTCCGCAGGAAATTTCCGCGATGATTTTACAAAAACTGAAAGCGGATGCGGAAGAGAAATTAGGAGAAAAAATAGAAGAAGTTGTAATAACTGTTCCGGCATATTTTGACGACGCGCAAAGGCAGGCAACCAAAGACGCAGGCGAAATCGCAGGATTGAAAGTAAAAAGAATAATCAATGAACCGACCGCGGCGGCTCTCGCTTATGGATTTGATAAAAATAAAGGCGAACAGATTGCTGTCTATGATTTAGGCGGAGGAACTTTTGATGTCTCTATTTTAGACATCGGTGATGATACGGTTGAAGTAAAATCTACTCACGGCGACACTCATTTAGGCGGAGATGATTTTGATCAAAGGATTATTTCGTGGATTATTGATGAATTTAAAAAAGATCAGGGAATTGATTTGAGCAATGACCAGCTTGCTTTGCAAAGACTGAAAGAATCAGCGGAAAAAGCAAAGCACGAGCTTTCAACAACGACTGAAACAGAAATTAATCAGCCGTTCATCACGACCGATGATTCCGGTCCAAAACATTTAGTAATAAAAATGACTCGCGCGAAATTAGAAGAAATTGTCGGCGACTTGGTTGAAAAAACTTTAGAGCCGTGCAAAAAAGCGATAGAGGACGCCAAAATGAAAGTAGAAGACATTGAGCAGGTAATTTTAGTCGGGGGAATGACAAGAATGCCGCTAGTGCAGCAGACCGTTGAAAAATTTTTCAATAAAAAACCGAACATAACTGTAAATCCAGACGAGGTCGTAGCTTTGGGCGCGGCTGTGCAAGCAGGCGTGCTGCAAGGAGATGTCAAGGATGTGCTTCTGCTTGATGTCACTCCTTTAACCTTAGGAATTGAAACTTTAGGCGGAGTTTCCACACCTTTGATTGAAAAAAATACGACAATTCCTACTTCTAAAAGCCAGATTTTTTCAACAGCCGCGGACGGACAGACCTCGGTTGAAATAAATGTTTCACAAGGCGAACGGACAATGATGACGGACAATAAAAGTTTGGGCAGGTTTATTCTGTCTGGTATTCCGCCGTCCCCGCGCGGAGTGCCGCAGGTCGAAGTAAGTTTTGATATTGACGCGAACGGAATTTTAAATGTCAAGGCAAAAGACAAGGCGAGCGGAAAAGAGCAGTCAATCACGATTACAGCGTCATCAGGGCTTTCAAAAGAGGAGATAGAAAAGATGAAAAAAGACGCTGAAGCGCACGCTGAAGACGACAAGAAAAAACGCGAGGAAGCGGAAATTAAAAACAGCGCGGATTCTGCTGTATTTCAAACAAAAAAAACCTTAAAAGAGATGGGCGAAAAAGTCAAGCCTGAAATCAAAAAAGAGATTGACGGAAAATTAGAAGCGCTAAAAAAAGTAAAAGACGGAACTGATTTTGAGGCGACGAAAAAAGCGATGGATGATTTGACAAATTCCGTCACAAAAATCGGCGCGGAAATGTATAAAGACCAGCAGGCACAAGCAGGAATGCCGGGAGCAGAGCAAGCAGGAAACCAAACAGGTGAAGAGAAAAAAGAAGGACCGATTGAAGGGGAATACGAGGATGTAAATAAAGACAAAAAAGACGAGGGCAAAAAAGATAACAACGAAAACAAGAAAAAAGACGACGAAAAGAAATAAAATTGATTATGATATTGCCTGCGAATATTCGCAGGCAATAAATTTAGTTAGTTTTTAAAAAATAATTTGATTTATGCAACTTAAAATATTAGGAACAGGAACTAGTCAAGTTTCAAATAAAAGAATTTCAGCCTCTAATTATATTAAAATTGGCGATAAACAATTGTTACTTGATTGTGGTTGTGGAACTTTATTACGATTAAACGAAGCAAAAATTTCTCTCAATGATATTGATATAATATTTATATCTCATTTTCATATTGATCATATTTCAGATATTTATTCATTTTTATGGGCAATAAAATTTCGACCATTAGGAAGAAAAAAAGATTTATTCATTATTGGACCGAAAGGAACTAATATTTTTTATAATACTTATATAAAGCCGATTGTATTTCCGAAACCATTTGAACAATTTAATATTATAACACAAGAGATAGAAGATAAAATGATTTTTGATGAATTTGAAGTTGAAGTTTATAAAACTTTACATACAGAAGAAAGCCTTGCGTATAAATTTATTGAAAACAGAAAAATATTAGTTATTTCAGGGGATACTGATTTTGATGAGGGATTAATTAAGTTTTCAAAAGATGCTGATATTTTAATACTTGAATGTTCTCATGCTAATAATATTAAAATAAAAGGACATTTAATTCCAAAGGAGTGCGGTGAAATCGCTAAAAAAGCAAATCCCAAAAAACTTATTTTAACGCATTTTTATCCAACATCTCCAGAGCGCATTAGATTAAAAGAAACACAAAAAATATTCAAAAACACAACTCTCGCAGAAGATTTAATGAATATTCAGTTATAATAATTATTTTTAAATAACAAAATTTTTATGGACAAGAAACAACCACAGCCGCAACAGCGGCAGCAGCAGATTAAAATCGCTGACAATATTCCCGGAGCGGAATACAGCAATCTGGCGAATATCAGCCATAATAAAGAGGAGTTTCAGATAGTTTTCGCCAATGTTATGCCACCGTCAGGAAGAGTAGTTGGAAAGATTATTTCAACCCCAGGGCACTTTAAAAGGATTATCGCGGCAATGAAGGATAATCTGAAAAAATACGAAGAAAAATTCGGCGAAGTAAAAGAAGCAGCGGATTTAGGCGAAAAAGAGATCGGGTTTAAAAATTAATTATAAAAGCAAATGAAAAAAGATTTTTATAATATATTAGGAGTTAATAAAAGCGCGTCGGCGGAGGAAATAAAGAAAGCTTTTCGGAAATTGGCGCATAAATACCATCCGGACAAAAAAGGCGGAGATGAAGCAAAATTTAAAGAGATAAATGAGGCATACCAAATTTTGTCAAATCCGCAAAAAAAACAGCAATATGACCAATTCGGGCAGACATTTGATCAGGCGCAAGCAGGCGGCGGAGGCGGTTTTAGCAGCGGGTTTGACGGTTTTAGCGGATTTTCTGGCTTTAACTCTGGGTTTAGTTCAGGGGAAAGCGTTGAGTTTGATTTAGGAGATATTTTAGGAGATTTTTTCGGAGGAGGAAGATCAGGGAGAACCGCGAGAGGGAGGGATATTCAAGCGGACATAACTATAGAATTTTTAGAAATGATAACTGGCGTTGAAAAAGAGATAGAAATTTTTAAAAATTCAGTCTGCGCTAACTGTAACGGGACGGGCGCTGATCCAAGGAGTGAACAAAAAATTTGTTCAACCTGCGATGGAAAAGGCGAGATAAGAAAAACCAGACAGACAATTTTCGGCGCGATGGCAACATCAGCGATCTGTCCGGATTGCGGCGGGGAAGGAAAAACTGCAGCAAAAAAATGCGATGTTTGCAGGGGGTCTGGCGTTATTAAGGAGAAAGAAAAAATTAAAATAAAAATTCCAGCAGGAATAAATGATGATGAAACTATTAAAATATCTGAAAAAGGCGAAGCTGTTAAAAAAGGCGCGGCTGGCGACTTATATATAGTTGTCCGCGTTAAACAAGATAGCGGATTTATAAGAGTTAACGACGACATCAGAACTGTAAAGCGGATAAAATTAACACAAGCTATTTTAGGCGATAAAATAGAAGTTGATACGCCAGAAGGCAAAGTGCGATTAAAAATACAGGAAGGAATGGAATCGGGAACTGAATTTCGCTTGCGAGGCAAAGGAGTTCCGCATTTAAGAGGATTTGGAAGAGGCGATTTAATAATTAAGGTTATAATAACAATCCCGAAACGGCTCACGCGCCAGCAGAAAAAAATAGTTAAAGAATTAGAAAAAGAAAAATTATAAATTTTATCACAAATTGACATATTTTTTGAATATGGTAATCTTTATAACAAATAGTTTAATTTAATTATATAAATCATATTCTCAATTAAAAGCTCCTCTCTAAAATAAATTTTAGGGTAGCAGAGAATAGAAGTTGTTTTTTTATTATTTAAGTTTTTAAATATAAAAAAACAAAAAAAGGAGAAAATTTATGGCAAAAATTCCAGACACTTTAAAAATGTTAAAAGTCGGGCTGCATTTCGGGCATCGCGCTTCAAAATGGCATCCTAAAATGAAACCTTATATTTTTACCGATCGCAACGGAATACATATTATTGACTTAGAGAAAACGAAAAAAGGGTTAAAAACAGCCTGTGAATTTGTTGAAAATTTAACAGCAAAAGGAGGAGTTATCCTATTCTTGGGAAGCAAGCCTCAAATCAAAGAATTAACAAGAAAAAAAGCGCTGGAAGCGAATTCCCCTTGCGTGGCAGATCGCTGGCTTGGCGGAACCATCACTAATTTTTCAGTTATCTCGCAAGTTATAGGCAAATATAACAATCTAAAAAAAGAGGAGTCAGCTGGTGAATGGGATAAAAAATATAATAAAAAGGAACAGGTTGTCTTAAGAAAAGAGATAGAACGGTTAGAAAAAAAAGTCGGCGGCATAAAAAATTTAAAGAAAATTCCTGACGCTGTTTTTGTAATTGATTGTAAAAATGAAAAAACAGCTTTAAACGAGGCAAAACTAAAAAAAATTCCTATAATAGCTTTATGCGATACAAATATCAATCCTGAGAATATTGATTATGTAATTCCAGGCAACGATGATTCTATTAAAGCGGTAGAAATGGTTTTAAACCTAATAGTTGAGGCGATTAAAGAGGGGCTGAACAAACCAGTCGTTCAAAAAGAAGAGAATAAATAAAATTTTTAAAGTTTATTAGCAATAAATATTATTTTTATGATGGAAAAAATTAAAAAATTAAGAGGAATTACAGGCGCTGGAATTGTTGATTGCAAAAGCGCGCTTAATGAAGCAGGTGATGACATTGATAAAGCGGTGGAAGTTTTAAGAAAAAAAGGCGCTATTAAAGCGGCTAAAAAGGCAGATCGCGAAACAAACGAAGGTTTAACCGCTGTCGCTATGTCTGATGATAATAAAAAAGCCAGTTTAATTAAAATTTACTGTGAAACTGATTTTGTGGCACGAAATGAAGATTTTATCAATTTCGTAAAAGATATTGCCGAGCGCGGCTTAACAGAAAGCGCTGAGGAATATTTTAACAGCAAAAAAGAAGATATGGTTCTGAAAATCGGCGAAAACATAACCTTTGGCAAAAATAAAATTATAAAAGGCGAATATCTTGCCGCTTATGTTCATTCAAATAAAAAAGTGGCAAGCGTTGTAAGTTTTAATAAAATCATAGATGAAGCAATCGCGAAAGATATCGCGATGCAGATTGTGGCAATGAATCCGTATTTTGTAAGTCCGGATGAAGTGCCTGAAGAAAAAAAAGATAAAGAGAAAGAGATTTATCGCGAGCAGTTATTAAAACAAGGAAAGCCGGAAAATATAATTGAAAATATTTTAATCGGAAAAATAAATAAATACTGCGAGGAGATCTGCCTTTTAAAGCAGCCGTTTATTAAAGATGACAAAAAAAATATAGAACAAATCCTAAAGGAAGCAGACCCAGAAGCAAAAATTGATGGGTTTGTGAAATGCGAGTTGTAAAAATATAAAATTATATAGCATCTTATGAAAATTGTTCATACAAATAAAATCCCCGAAGTTAGCGTTGGTCATAATAAAAATATAAAGAAAAAAGTATTTCTTGAAAAAGGCTTTGTTCCTCAATTATATACATTTAGTTCAGCCGTATTTAAGCCGGGGCAATCAGTTGATGCTCATAAACACGATATAGCAAAGGACGCTAAATTATTGTATTTTGGAATAGAAAAATAAAAAATTGTCATCCTGAACTTGTTTCAGGATCTGTCATTACTTATCGCTAAATTATAATTAGATGAATAAATCCTGACTTTTTACTTTGTCTTTCTTAATCATAATATAGCGAATTACAGACACAGACCCTGAAATAAATTCAGGGTGACAGTAAATTTACTATTATTTTATTTAAAAAAACTAGCACCACTCGTAAAATATTATTATGCAACCAATTTAATTTTTTATGAAATACAAGCGGATACTTTTAAAAATTTCAGGCGAGATGTTTGCTGGCAAAAAAGAGACTGGCATTAATTTTGATGCTGTGAAAATCGTCGCGAAAGAGATAGCGTCAATTTATAAATTAGGTATTCAAGTCGCGATTGTTGTCGGTGGAGGAAATATTTTTCGCGGACGATTTGTCAGAGACAAAGAGATTGACAGAGCCACAGCGGATTATATGGGAATGGTTTCAACAATGCCGAACGCTTTGGCTTTGCAAGGCATTTTAGAGCGTGAAGAAAAAATTGACACGAGGGTCCAGTCCGCTATTACAATGATGGAAGTTTCAGAGCCGTACATCAGGCGGCGCGGAATCAGGCATTTGGGGAAAAACAGAGTTGTTATTTTAGCGTGCGGGTCTGGCAATCCTTATTTTACTACAGATACCGCCGCGGCGTTGCGAGCGCTTGAATTGCGGTGCGATATAATTTTAAAAATAACAAAAGTTGACGGTGTTTATTCGTCAGATCCTAAAAAAGACAAAAAGGCGAAGAAATTTGAGAAACTTTCGTTTAAACAGGCGCTAATGAAAAATTTACGGATAATGGATTTAACCGCTTTTACTCTTTGCATGGACAATAAATTGCCAATTTTAGTTTTTAAATTTGATAGCGGCAACCTAAAAAAAGCCGTTCAAGGGGAAAAAATCGGAACTCTAATTTATTAAGATGACTATTATATGCAAATTGCCGAAGTTCAATTTTATCCATGGGATAAAGTCTACGATTTTAATATAGGCGGCAACGATGTTAATATTAAAGATAAAGTTATAGTGCAGACAGAAATAGGGACAGAAATCGGGGAAGTTAAGAATATAAAAGACGATGATGAAAGTGCAGTAGATATTGACAGAATTAAAACAATTTTAAGAAAAGCGAATAAAATTGATTTGCAAAAAGCGGATGAAAAACAGAAAAAAGCCAAAAAAACGATAAAATATTGCAAACAGACCGCGGAAGAATGCAATTTGCCGATCAAGATAGCAAGCGCATATCTTTCTTTTGATAATAGCCGCCTTCTTTTTGTGTTTACTGCGGAAGGCAGAATTGATTTTCGAGAATTAGTTAAAAGATTAACTAAGCATTTCCAAAAATCTATCAGAATGCAGCAGATCGGAACAAGGGATGAGGCGAGAACAGCCGGCGGATTAGGATTTTGTGGCAGAGAATTTTGCTGCATGAGGATGCTTAAAAAAATTGATAATATTCATTCAGATTTAGTAAGATTGCAGCAATTGGAAAATAAGGCGTCCGAAAGGGTGTCTGGGTGCTGCGGCAGGTTGCTATGTTGCTTGTCTTACGAGCAGGAAGCTTATAAAAAATGCTCAAAAGGCATGCCGAAGATAGGCGATATTGTAAAATATGGCAGAAAAAAAGCAACGGTTATAGGAACGCAGATTCTAAGCAGGACAGTTAAGATTAGAGATAGGGAAAAAAATATTACTATAATGCCTGTTGACAAAATCCAACAATAAATTAAGATTAAACAAGTTTTATTTTTAAATGTTATTTATTCTGTCATTAAATCAGGTAATGCTGTAAAAAATTATTTTATAGCATCAAATTTTTTATTCTGAGATAGCTCAATCGGTAGAGCAACTGGCTGTTAACCAGTAGGTTGTGGGTTCGAGTCCCACTCTCAGAGCAAGATAATTTTTATTCATAAAAAAAAGATTGTTGCTAAATATATCATTTAGTAATAATCCTATTAAAATATTTATATGGCAAAAAGAAATACTGGGACAGGGAAGAGAAAAAAGTCCAATTCTCATAAAACAAAGAAACGGCTTGAAATCAAGCGGATTATGCTTGAGGAAAAAGCTAATAAAAAAAAGCGTAAATAAAATTTATTACGATTTTTAAACAGCCTATTTTTAGTAGGTTGTTTTTTATTTTGTAGTAATTTTAAAAAGCAGGTTATAAATCATACTATAATTAACATATTTTTTGTAAAAAGATATTTTTTATTTACAATAAAAGCGTGATAATGCTTGCATAAAAAAACTAATTTTGTTAAAATAAATAAAAAAATTAAATCATTATTTAAATACTGAAAAATTTTAAAAAGTTGTGATAATTATGCGGTTACTATTCCAATTGAAATAGTTAAAGAATTAAAATGGAGAGAAAAACAAAAAGTGATTGTTAAAAAAAGAGGCAAAGGAGTTATTATTACTGATTGGAAATAATTAAAATAAATTAATAATTTATATGATATTTCTGTTTTTATCTATATTTTTAAGCATATTATTTGTTTCCCATTGGGCAGTCTATTGTTTTTTTATTCGCGCTTTTAATATTAAAAAAAGAAAAGCGAAAATAATACTGCGCTTAAGTTTACTGATACTGTCTTTAAGTTTTATTGGCTCTTCTTTACTGGTTCATTGGCGAGAAAACATAACAACTAAGTTTCTTTACATTAGTTCGGGAGTGTGGCTTGGCTTATTAATTAATCTATTATTAGTCATTGCTGTTTTCTGGATTATAGTATTTATATTTAGAATATTAAAAATAAGGGCTAATATGGTTCTTATCAGCCGTATCGCCATAGTTGCGGCAATTTTTTATACTTGCTTTGGGATTTTTAATGTGTTTTCGTTAAAAATAAAAAATATTTCCGTAGAAATTGAAAATTTGCCCGCGCAGTGGCAAGGCAAAACCATTGTCCATCTTTCCGATCTTCATTTAGGAAAAGCGCTGGGAGAAAACTTTTTGCGGAAAATCATAAAAAAGGCAAACAATCTTAATCCCGAGGCAGTTATGATTACAGGGGATCTGTTTGATGGAATAAATGGGAATCTTTCTCGGTTTATTAAGCCGTTGAATAATATTAAAGCTGTTCAAGGCGCCTATTATGTGACTGGCAACCATGAAATCTATTTAGGCGTTGAAGAAGCTCTAAATACTTTAAAGCAGACCAAAATTAATATTTTAGATGATGAAGTCATTATAGTAAACGGCTTGCAAATTATCGGCATTAGTTATCCTGATTTTAACAAGAGTAAAAATGTTAAAAAAATTATTCAAGACGACAAAAATTTTAATTCAGGCAAGCCGAGCATACTGCTCAGTCATTCTCCAACCAATATTTTTTCAAGTCAAAATAACGATAATCAACATAGAGATATTTATTGGCCTGATAATATAGATTTCAGCGCCGCCAAAGAGCTTGGCATAGACCTCCAATTATCAGGCCATACCCATAAAGGCCAGATTTTCCCTTTTAATTTTATCACTAAATTTATTTATAACGGTTATGATTACGGTCTGCATCAAGAAGGCGGCTTTGCTATTTATACTACTAGCGGCGCGGGAGTTTGGGGTCCTACTATGCGGACGGGAAGCAGATCGGAAATAGTGGCGATTACACTTAATGCCAAGTAATTTTTCAATAGATTTTCCGAATAATTTAATTTTGTGACAAAATTTAATGAATAAAACTTTGCTTATTACAATTGACAGCGATGTCGGCGGAGTAGCAAATTATTATCAAGGAATTTGCGATCATCTGCCAAGCGATAAAATTTCAATTTTAACAGTTAAAGAATATAAAATTTTCTATTCTAAAAACTATCCTGTTTATCGCAGCAACCTGATTTTTGATTTGCCAATTTGGCCGAAGTGGCTGCCTGTTTTTTGGCATTTATGGAAAATCGCAAGAAAAGAAAAAGTAAAAACAGTTTTAGTCGGGCAAATTTTACCGATAGGAACAGTCGCACTGTTTTTGTCAAAAATATTAGATTTTAATTATGCTGTTTTTGCGCACGGAATGGATATAGCTTTATCGCAAAAAAGCGCGCGCAAAAAATTTTTAGCAAAAAAAATATTAAAGAATGCTAAAATAATTATTGCCAACTCTAATTTTACAAAACAGGGACTTTTAAAATCAGGTGTTGATGAAAATCAAATAATTGTTTTATACCCTTGTCCGCATATAAAACCGCCTGCTAGCGAAAAAATTAAAGTTGATTTAATTGAAAAATATAATTTAAAAAACAAAAAAATTATTCTGTCTGCGGCGCGATTAGTTAAACGAAAAGGATTTGACGCGGTAATTAAAGCAATTCCGCAAGCCGCGAAAGAGATTAATAATTTTGTTTATATAATAGCCGGAGAAGGGGAATATAGCGATGAATTAAAAAAAATGGCTCGCGCCTCAGGTCATTCTGATAAAATAATTTTTACTGGAATATCTGACGAAGAATTAAAGGCGTTTTATGATCTATGCGATCTATATATTATGCCGTCTCGAAATATTAACGGCGATGTGGAAGGATTTGGAATTGTATATTTGGAAGCTGGCTCTTTTGGGAAACCTGTTATAGCTGGCAAAAGCGGCGGCGCGACTGAGGCTGTTATGAATAATAAAACAGGAATTTTAGTCAATCCCGAAAGCGTTTCTGAAATTAGCGGTGCTTTAACGAGGCTCTTAAAAGACAAAAACTTATCTATTAAATTGGGGCAGTGCGCGCAGGAAAGAGTAAAAAACGAATTTAATTGGAATTTGCAAGTTGAAAAATTAAAAAAATTTTTATAATTATTTTATGTATCAGCAGACAAACACAATTCTTGATAAAATATGTTCTAATAAGATAAGCGATGTTAAAGATAGAATGAAAAGATTAAGCATTGATGATTTAAAAAATATTATTAAAAAAAATACGTTTACAAAAAGAGATTTTTTTAAATCGTTAAAAAAGAATGGGCTGTCTTTAATAGCTGAAATTAAAAAATCGTCACCGTCAAACAAAGGAATTGTTTTTAAAAAGAGTTTTAATGCCGCTAAAATCGCTAAAATTTACAACAAAAACGGCGCGGACGCAATTTCTGTAATTACGGAAGAAAAATTTTTTAAAGGAAAATCAGATTATCTGCTAACAGCAAGAAATAATTCCGATTTGCCGATTTTACGGAAAGATTTTATAATGCATCCGTGGCAGGTGTATGAAAGCAAAGCGTACGGCGCGGACGCAATTTTATTGATCGCGTCAATTTTAGAAAAAAAACAGCTGCAAAATTTATATAATATCGCGCGCAAATTAAATTTAGATTGTTTAATTGAAGTTCATACCATTCAAGAATTAAAATTTATCTTGAATATTAAGCCGAAAATTATCGGGGTAAATAATCGTGATTTAAAGACAATGAAAATCAATTTGAATAATTTTATCAAATTATCAAAAATTATACCAAAAAATATTATTAAAACGGCTGAATCTGGAATTACATCTTTTAAAAATGCCACGAATATGAGAAACGCCGGGGCAGACGCTATTTTAGTCGGAACATTTTTAATGAAATCCGATGATATTAAACAGGCGATCAGCAGTTTAAAAAATCCAGCCTTGTCATTTTGAGGAGATAGCCGAAGAATCTGTTCTGCTGTATAATTAAAATATTGTTAAAACAGCCAAATAATAAATATAAGTGATTTTAAAATAACTCAGCGAACATTAAAGCAGATTCTTCGTTCCCGATGGTCGCTCAGAATGACATAATTTTTTACATTTCAAAATTCAAAAAAATTTTAAAAAAAACAGATGAAAAAAATAAAGAAATTAAATAAAAAAGAAGTGAGATTGATCATCTCGTTATTAATAGGTTTTATTATTATAATCTTAATATCCGTATTATTGGCTGTGAATTTACCAACCAAAGAACGCCAAACATTGCCAAAAAATAAAATTAACGATCAAAAGAAAAACGAAAATAATTCAAAAAAGGAAGAAAACAGATTAACAAAAGAGCGGACGATTGACGGAGTGCTAGTCGCGGAGGACAGTCCAAATTTTTATTCAGTGGCGATAACTATTGATAATAACGGAGGCGCTAAGCCGCAAGTTGGTCTTGAAAAAGCCAATTTGGTTATTGAAGCGCCGGTAGAAGGCGGAATAACCCGTTTTTTAGCGATATTTGCCGATGGTGAAAATATTGATAAAATCGGGCCTGTCCGCAGCGCGCGCCCGTATTTTTTAGATTGGGCAAAAGAATTTAACGCTCTGTATTGCCATGTCGGAGGAAGCCCTGAATCCTTGAAATTAATTAAGCAGGGGGCTATTCTTGATTTAGACCAGTATTATAAAAGCCGCTATTATTGGCGGAGTTCCAAGCGTCCGCGTCCGCATAATGTGTTCACCTCTTCGGAACTATTAAATAAAGCGCTGGAAAATTATTCTTTAACTGAACACAATTTTAGTTCGCTAACATTTAAAGACGATATTGAATTAGAAAAAAGAGGAGAGCCGCCAAATAATATAATTATTAATTTTGCCGCTGCAAATTTTAATTCAGTAATGTGGAAATACGTCCGCGAAGATAATGAATATTCAAGATTTCATAATAAAAAGCCGCACTTAACGGCAGACGGCAATGTGATTAAAGCAAAAAATTTAATTATTCAAAAAACAAAAATCAGATCAATTGACGCGGAGGATAGAAAAAAAATAGAGACGATCGGCAGCGGAGAAGCGATAATATTTCTAGACGGAAAAATTATTAGCGGCATGTGGGAAAAACAGTCGCGAAAAGATCGGACAAAATTTTACGATCAAGACGGAGAAGATATGCGATTTAATCGCGGCAAGACTTGGATTGAGGTTATCGGAGGTGGAATTAAACTGTCATACTGATAACCCTATTTTTTCGCGCCAAATCTTTTATAATTTTTATTTTTACCGATGGAAAAATTCGCTTAATAATTAAGCTGATTTTTTTTGTTTGATGCGGATTAATTTCAATAAGGATATTGATTTTATTTTTAAATTCGTTTTTTGTTTTGAATTCAGATAATTGCAAAAAAAGTTCTCTATAATATTTTAATCCGTCAGTTCCGCCAAGAAGAGCAGCCTTCGGTTCACGCTGGATGGACTTTTCTTTGCATTCGTTCGCTGTTAAATAGGGTAGATTCGCGATAATTACTAAATTTGAATTTTTAATTTTTGATTCAGCATTTTTTATTATTGGACTTAATAAATCGCCGTGATAAAATTTTATTATTTTATTAACCTTATGAATTTTTGCGTTTTTGCGCGCAATATATAGAGCCTTTTTAGAAATATCAGAGCCCAGAAATCGGATTTCAGATTTCAAATTTCGGGTTTCAGATATCGGATATCGGAGGTCGGATATCGGATTTTTAATAAGATTTTTTGCTAATGCGATAATAATGCAGCCACTGCCAGTTCCGATATCGGCAATAACATAATTTTTTGATTTCCCCTTTTTTAAAATTCGCAATGTTTCTTCAATAATTAATTCGGTTTCAGGGCGCGGAATCAGAACATTTTTATTAACAAAAAAATTCAAGCCATAAAATTCCCTATTTTTAATAATATAAGCGATCGGCTCGTTTTGAATTCGCCTATACGCCATTTTTTTAATTCTGTTTAATTCATTTTTTGACAGTTTATAATCCAAATTCGCGCAGATCCATTCTCTGCTTTTTTTCAAAACAAACATAACTAAAATCTCAGCGTCCAGCTCCGCGAATTTTATTTTGTCTTTTCTAAATCGCTTAATAACAGAAAACAGAATCTGTTTTACAGTTGAATTTTTTTCAAAAACTATTGACATTTTTTAAAAATTATTTAAAATAAATATCAGAAGCCCCCGATATCTCGTAGTAAAAAGAGATAGTGGGATTTTTACCAAAAACTCGCCAGCTGGGCGAACGACCGAAAGGCATAAAGGAGGTGATTTTATGCATCACAGAAAAGGGGCTTCTGGATAGATGCAGAGGGGGCAAGACATGACATGTTTATGATAAAGCTAAACACTATTGTCTCGCCCCCTTTTTCTTTGAAAAAATTTTTGTTAATTTTAATATTTACAAATTAAGAATGAATCATTATATTTTTATTTGAATGTTTATATGTTACTGTGTTAAAGTGTTAAAGTGTTATTGACATTATACGCTTTATTTGCTATTATAACAATAATTTAGGCAAGCGGATAGCCGCCACGCTCAATTTTTTTAAAATAAACAAATTTGTCATTCCGAACTTGTTTCGGAATCTGTCATTGATTATCGCTAAATTATAATCAGATAAGAAAATTTTGGTTTATAATTTTATTAATCTTAATCATAATATAGCGAATCACAAGCACAGACACTGAAATAAATTCAGGGTGACAATATTTTATAATTCATAAAAGTCTTTGTTTTAAAAAATTTGAGCGTGGAGGAAAGTCCGGACGCGATTAATTTTAAATTTTAAAATTAAAAAAGGATAGCGGGTAATCCCCGTCATTTTAATCAATGAGGTGCGAACAGAGACGCTGATACGCGCAAGCGTTGAAGCGCCCTTCGGGGCGAGTTTTAAGGAAACTTAAAAATTGAAACGGCTAAATCCTTATCCGCGCGCAAGGTCGTATTCAGCAATTTTGCTGTTTGAACCGCTTGAGGTTGATGGCAACATCAATCCTAGATAGATGGCTATCTAAAATTATTTTTAATAATTTTAACAGAATCCGGCTTATAGTTTGCCTGAATTATATATTTTACTGTTTCCGTAAAAGTAAAATTTAAAATTTATTTTTATGGAAATAGTAAAAACTAACAAAAAAGGGAGGTAAAAAAAATGAAAATTTTTTATGGAATTTTTTTGATTTGTCTTATATTTTTTGTGGTTTCCCATATATGGGACCACATAAAATATCCTCCTACTCCGTTAGAATAACGGAATAGGAGGATAGCGCAAGGTTGGTTGTATTTACTCGGCCAACCTTGCAGAATTTTTTTAAATTTTTTTTGACACATTTTTTTATTACACAATATGTCTATACAGATAATTATGAAACAGGTTGCAGATAAAATTTTATTATTTATTTTATTATTACTTCCTTTAAAAAGGCGGCTTGTTTTTGTTTATATTAAAAAATAAAAATAAAAATAAGCCGCTATAAAGCGGCTTTTTTGCTCTTTAAAATGTTAATAAACAGAAAAAATTTGTGAATATTTTTTTGCATTGTCATTCTAAATGAGTGAAGCGAGCGAAGAATCTAGTTTGATTATTGCTGAATCTTTTTAAAATCGTCTCAATTTTAATATTTGGTTGTTTTAACAATAGTTTGATTATAAGTAAATCAAATTCTTCGCTCCCGATGGTCGCTCAGAATGACAAATGTATTATTTGCCGATTTTTTCTGTTTATTAACCTAAAAAAGAAAGGAGAAAAAAAATGTACTTCGTAAAAGGACATCTAAAAAATTTAGAGGAAAAACGAGTAAAACATTTTCGCGAGATCGACGAAAGTAAAAAAGAAAAAAAACAAAAAAAGGAGACAAAATGTCAAACTCAAGTCAAATAGAATTACCTGCGGATGTTCCGTGTAATTGTCCTTATAGACAAGATGTGTCTTTTTGGGACGGGATTGATTTAGTATTAACTCCGCCAGCAGAGGCGGAAAATCAAGGGATTATAAATTGTTTGAATGATTCGCGCATCGGTCCGTTTGGCATCATAATCAAGGATGTGTGAAAAACAGAGTCTCTGTTGATTTGTTTAATAAAAATCAACAGGGGCTCTCAACTAATTTTTATGCTAAAAAACAGCCAAAATAGAATAAAAACAATAACCTACCTACATGGAATGCGCTAATATTTGCGCGTCAAATAGCGCTAAAGATTTTAAAGAGATGATAAAAAATATACAAAACGAAGGCTTTTAAGAAGCTGTTTTTTTATGCGAATTTATAAAACCGTTTTTAGGCAAAAAAAATAATGATGGTTTTAATTCAACTAATAAATGGAGTCTTGCGGAAAAGGGAAACTTATGAGATAATGAAATCGGGATTTAAAATTATTACTGATTCTTATTACTTATTACTAGTTACCAAATATTATGAAACAAACAATCACAGAAAAAATTTTAGGCGGTAAAGCAGGCGAACTGATTGACAGAGAAATTGATTTAATAATGTGCCATGATGTGACAACCCCGCCAGCGCTTAAAATGTTGAAAAAGAAGGGGATAAAAAAAGTTTGGGAACCGGATAAAATTGTTGTCACCCCGGATCATTTTGTGCCGAATAAAGACATTAAAAGCGCGGAGTTGGCAAAAGAGTTGAACGATTGGGCGGAAGAGCAGGGAATTAAGCATCATTATAAATTAGGCTGCCACGGGGTCTGCCACGCGATTCTTCCTGAACAGGGCCATATTAAGCCTGGAATGGTCGTGGTCGGCGCGGATTCGCATACTTGCACCTATGGCGCGCTAGGGTGCTTTTCAACAGGCATTGGATCAACGGATTGCGCTTTTGTTTTAGCGACTGGAAAATTATGGTTCAAAATTCCTGAAACCATTCGCTTTAATATTACTGGAAAATTAAAACTTAAAACAACCGCTAAAGATGTTATTCTATTTATCATTAAACAGGTTGGCGTTGACGGCGCGCAATACAAAGCGATGGAATTCGGAGGCGAGATTATTAAGCGGATGAGCGAAGAGGAAAAATTAACAATCTGTAATATGGCGATTGAGGCAGGGGCTAAAAATGGAATTATTGAAACCGAAGAATATTTTTCCGATAAAGATTGCGTTTATGAAAAAAGTTATAATTTTGATATTTCTGATTTGGAGCCGATGGTCGCTTATCCTCATCTGCCGTCTAACGGAAAACCGATTAGCGAGGCGAAAAAAGACAATATTAAAATAGATCAAGCGTTTATCGGTTCCTGCACAAACGGCAGATATTCAGACTTAAAACAGGCAGCGGATATTCTAAAAGGAAAAAAAGTTAACTGCCGAACGATTGTAATTCCAGCAACAACGGATATTTATAAAAAATGCCTAAAAGAAGGGTTGATAGAGATTTTTGTCAATGCTGGCTGCGTATTTTCCACGCCGACTTGCGGACCGTGTCTTGGCGGGCATATGGGCGTCTTAGCCAAAGGAGAAAAATGCGTTTCTACTTCCAACCGCAATTTTATCGGAAGAATGGGGCATCCAGAAAGCGAAGTCTATCTCGCCTCGCCGATAATAGTGGCTTATTCCGCGCTGTCTGGGAGGATTGTTGGGATTTAAAATTATAGTATTTTAATTATAAGTTTTTGTTTTATTTATTTTTCTTTTAATTAACAAAAAATCATCTGTCTTTGCGAAGAGGCGAATAAGCGTAGCGAATGAGATGCGACGAAGCAATCTCATTGTTTACGCAAAAAGGTTTGTAATTACAGATTTTTTCGCTCAGTAATGAGATTGCTTCGTCGCTCTCTCACTGCGTCACGCACCTTTTTCAAAAGTGCGGGACTGCGTTCGTTCGGCTCATCGTAAAGACAATACTCATCATTATTAAATTATTTTTTATGAGGAAAAAGTGGCAGATCGCCAAAAAAATCAGCAGCGATTTTATCAGTAAATTTCCTGAAATTAATCCGATTATTCTGCAATTATTACACAGCAGGGGGATTACCGAGCAGAAAAAGATTGATGAATTTTTAAACCCAGACTATGAAAAACTTCACAGTCCTTTTTTGTTTTCAGACATAAAAAAAATAGCGGCTAGAATTAAAGAGGCGGTTAAAAAAAAAGAAAAAATTTTCGTATATGGAGATTATGACGCAGACGGAGTGACAGCCTCGGCGCTTTTAATCTCCTGCTTAAAAAAAATTAACGCTCATTGTGATATCTATATTCCGCACCGCGAAAATGAAGGATACGGATTAAATAATAAAGCGATTGAAAATATTGCCGATAAAGGCGCCAAATTGATAATTACGGTTGACTGCGGAATCAGTAATTTTCAGGAAGTTGAATTCGCTAAAAGTCTGGGAATAGAAATTATTATTACGGATCACCATGTTCCGCCAAAAAAACTGCCGAAATGCTTGATTTTAAATCCACAGGCAGATAAAAAATACCCATTTAAAGAATTAGCCGGGGTAGGGGTCGCTTTTAAATTAGCGCAAATTTTATTAAAAGAACTCGCAGAAGAAAAAAATTTTTCCGCTATCGCTTTTGAAAAATGGCTTTTAGATTTGGCCGCAATAGGGACTATTGCTGATTGCGTTCCTCTCTTAGAAGAGAATAGGGTAATAGTTAAATATGGATTGATTGTTTTAAATAAAACAAAAAGGGAGGGATTAAAAACTTTAATTAAAAAAGCGTCAATAAATAGAGACGCTCTTGACAGTTATAATGTCGCATTTCAACTATCTCCTAGAATTAACGCCGCCGGCAGAATGAATCATGCTGATGCCGCATATAAATTATTAATGTCTAAATCAGCAGAAAAAGTTAAAAATTTAGCAGACGAATTAAATAACACGAACAGCGATCGTCAAAAATTAACAGACAGAATTACCAAAGAAATAATCAGTGAAATAGGTGGTAAGCTGAGCGAAAAAGCGATAATATTCCTTAAAGATGATTGTTTAATCGGAATTTTAGGATTGATTGCCGGAAAAATAACAAGTCTGTATAATCGCCCATCATTAATTTTAACTGAAAAAAACGGCAAAATTACTGGCTCTGGCCGCAGTATTCCAGAATTTAATCTTATTGAAAATTTAGAAAAAATAAAGAATCTGTTTTCGCATTTCGGCGGACATAGCCAGGCGTGCGGTTTTACTTTAAAAGACAAAAAACTATTTTTTGAATTTCAGGAAAAATTTTTAGATTTAGTTAATGAAAAATTAAAAAATAATGATTTGCTGCCAGTAATAAATATCGCGGCTGAAATCAAATTAACCCAAATCACTTGGCAGATGTTTGATGAATTAAATAAATTTAAGCCATTCGGGCAAGGCAATCCGCAGCCGATTTTTTTAACGCGAAATTTAAAAGTTCTGTCCTCTAAAGAAGTAGGGCAGAACGGAAATCATCTTAAAATTTTTGTGAACAGCTGCCATAATGACGCGGCAAACTGCAATTTAGACTGCATCGGCTTTGGTATGGCTAAAAATTGGCGCGGACAAGTTAAAGCAGGAAGTTTTATTGATTTGGCGTATAATATAGACGAGAATCGCTGGAACGGGAATAGGGAACTGCAGTTAAAAGTTGTTGATCTGCGAATTATCAGTTAAAAAATATTTGTAAAAAATTAAAGCCATTTTTTCTTTTTAAATATTAAAAACATCAAGGCAGTCCCAGCAACCATTGCTAAAATAATAATCCAAAAACCGTTTTTGGTCTCCGTTAATGGCATTCCATTTATAGTATTCATTCCAAAAATAGCGGCAAATAAGGTCAAAGGAAACACAATTACTGAAAATATCGTTAAAGTTTTCATTATATTTCCCATTTTATAAGAAAGCATTGAATCGTTAGTATATTCCAATGCTTCAATCATCTCTTTTTGGCTTTGCGCTATTTCCCAGATATCTTTAGTGTTCCGTATTAAATTATTATGCGATTTTATCTGGCAGCTTGAAAAAATTTTTTTATTATTGCATTGAAATATTTTTTTTAAAGTGTTTTTATGCGACTGCATAATGCGGCTAAAATTTATAATATTATGCTTCAGCATTAAAATATCATCAATGCTTTCGCGCTGCCGGCTTGAAAAAATTTTCTCTTCAACTTCGGAAATTTTTATATTCAGCATATCTAAAATAAAAAAACATTGGTCAAAAGTTCTGTTTAAAATTTCATAAAACAGAAACAACGGATCTTTCCCCATATAATTATCGCGCGTATCTTGGTCTTTTCTGCATAAACTGAATAAATTATTTAAGCTTTTATTTTTATTGTTATGAATGGTAATTAAATAATTCTTGCTGATAAAACAGTCTATCTCTTTGCCTATAATTTCATTTTTCTCTTTATTAAAAACAGGGAAATGAAATATTAAAAAAAGATAATTAGAATATTCTTCAATAATCAGCCTTTGGGATCGCACATGGCTTAAGGAATCCCTTAAATTTTTTAAAGTAAAATTAAAATTGTCTTTTAAATATTTAATTTCATTTTTTTTAGCGTTGGTAATATTTATCCAGCGCAAGGATTTATTATGGCTGATTTTATTTTCAATAATTTGTATAGACATATATGAGAAAAAATTATAAAAAAAGAGATTATTTTAAAAATAGGCGGCCTAATAAAATATTTAGGAGCAAAAAAGATTGGATGCGGAAAAAGAAAAAAATTTTATTTGTGTTTTTTCTGTTTTTCTTTTTATTAATAATAACGACAGCTGCTTATTTTTTTCTTTTTAACAAGTATTTTAAAATTAATAATATTACTATTAGTGGAAATAAAGAAATTAAAACCGAAAAAATTTTATTGGCATTAAACGAAGAGATATTTGCTCAAAAAATATTTTTTATAATCCCATGCGGCAATTATTGGCTTATTAAAGAAAAATACTTAGAATTCCTGCTTAAAGAAAAATTTAATTTAGATAATATTAAAATTATTAAAAAATATCCTAATGTACTAAACATTGAAATTGCGGAAAAACAGCCTAAATTTATTTTAATAATCAACGATAAGTATAATTTATTAGACAAACAAGGGTTTATTATTAAAGAAACTAACGAATCTGACTTAGATACTCTTAATTATTTGCCGCAAATTTTATCTAATTACAAATCAATTGATTTTTTACCCAATGTTAATAACATAAAAATCATTGATACGATATGCGATTTTTTAAAAAATAGCGGCCAGCGATGCAGATTATCGGCAAATGATGAAAAATATCAAATAATAGCTAGCTTTCAGGATTTTAAAATTTATTTTGATTTAAATAAAGATATAAATGAACAGATTGGCAAATTAAATAAAATTTTAAAAAATGAAATAATAAATAATATAAGCGATTTGGAATATATTGATATGAAGTTTGATAAAGTATACTATAAATATAAAGAATAATCAATTTTTAGCATCTGTGTTTTTATTTGCTGATTATGCGAATCAAGGGTCGTATAATGTATATTGTACGACGCATAATAAATAATCTTATTTCATTAAACCTATACTCCCTATTAGAAATATACCCAAACTATTAAAATTTTTATTATTTAATACTATCATTCCGAATTTATTTCAGAATCTGTCATTGATTGTCTGTCGTTCAAATATAATCAATTTAACAAATTCTAAATTTTTTTGTCATTTTGGGCTTTGATATTTGGAATTTTAAACAATTACAGATTGAAAATTGGACATTGAAAATTCATTGAAAATTGCAAATTGAAAATTTATCCTGTTATTCTACCATGGCGGCTCTAATTCCATTTCCGCCTGTAAACCTGCCTTTGTTTGAATATAAGTTCCTGATGATTTAATAATCTGCTTATCCATAATTTGCGCTTGCGCGGAACAATTATTATCTGTATATGCTTTAAAGATTAAACTATATGCATCTCCTATGGCTCTAATTTTAATCTGTAATGCTTTATCTGTAGTAATAGATGTATTACTATAAGCGGTATAACCTTCGTTTTCCGGATCTTTGCAATAATGTATAGATTGATTTGGAATTATATTATTAGATAATTCTAAATTCATAGTGTCTAAATTCAATTCAAAAATTTTTATTTCAATTTTAGCTATATCATCAGTTGAAGTTGATAAATTATGGCATTCAACGGTTATTGCGTCTATATTTGCATGATAATCACTTTCTCCTTCAGCATCAACCGCGTCAAAATCATATAAATTTATGAATGTATATTCATTATTGCTTAATAAATCAATGGCGACATCATCTCTTTTATCAGACGCTGTTCTGCTCCATGATCCGCTTGCTGCCGACACATTACTCTCGTCAATATTATTTATGCTTTTTCCCCGTTTTCGTATTTCATATAATCCGTCCTCTAGCCCGTATTCAGCTAAATAGTATGCCGTTGCGGATTTATCAATATTTCCTGATTGTTTAATTTCTGAAATTACTAAAACACTGATACCTGATCCAATAATTAATATTACCATTGTTATAATAATTCCTAGTAAAATAACTGTTCCTGATTGTTCCTTTAAATATCGCATTTTGTTATCTATTATATATCCTAGTAGACAAAGTTGATTGCAGCGCTATTTCTGACTGATAATTAGAAATAGCGGAACTATTTTTTATATTTAACAAAATAGTGACGCGCGGCTGTATATTCGGGCTGCCATCATCAAAAGGATCGTCGGTCGGCCTTATGTAAAATCTTATGTCTTGAATCTCTATATCTTTAGAAGTTACGCTTTCCCAGTTCGCGCCCTCATCTATGCTCATTATTAAACATTTAGTTACTCCTGCCAGGCAATCAGCAGTGCTTGATTTAAAAAAAATTTTATTTCCATCAATATCATTAAGATACAATTCATCTTCATAAGGTGTCTCTATTGAACCATAATCACTGTAAGATATTGTTCCTATCCTGATATTGCGCGACATTATATCCATTGCGTAGCGCGCTTCTGATAAAATTTTTTGCTGCACGATAATTTTGCGCTGAGTATTAATTAGCGTAATAAATATATCAGCAATAATTACTGAGGATACGGTAAAAATAGCCAGCACAACCACCATTTCCATTAAAGTAAAACCGCCCTGCTCTTCTGTAAAATTTTTATTCATAAAATTTATAAGTCTATTATTTCCAATTATATAATCTATCTTCCAATAATAAATTATGATTCCTTCCTGATTCAATCCAATCAACTTGCGCAATCGCTTGAATTCCTATTTTAACACCCCCTAAATCGCCGCATTTCGCGCCGTCGTTTATGATTGATTCGCTGCCGTCAGCAAGTTCGCAAATAGGATTTAACCGTATTAAGCGGTGATACTTTGTTAGGGTTCCAGCGACAATATTATTTTTGCTCTGTTTATAAATGCCGTCTTTTAAATATAATCCGCATCTGCTATCGTTAATGTTGTTTGGCTGAAATTGAAAAATCCAATCATTATAATCATTATCGCCTTCAGTATGATTAAATTCTATAATTCCAGAATAATCTTCGTTTACTCCATAAAGATCGTTGTCCCACTCTGCTCCAGCGGTTCCCGCTTCTATGTCAAGCCAATTGCTATCCCTTTTATTTCTCGCCGCCTCAATTGCTTCGCGCGCTAAATTTGTCGCTATAACTCTACAGCGATTTTCTCTGCTAGCTGATAAACCGATTACTATTAATGAAATAATTGCGGACAAACTGATGGTAATAATTGCAATCGCGGCTATAGCTTCAATAAGCCCCTGCCCTCTTTGGCAAGATTTTATATTAATCATATATATTTTATAAATAATTTTTAATTTTATAATTTTTAATTTTATAATTTTTTACTGAGTGTCTATCCTGCCTGTAATTCTTCTAATCTCTGTAATTTTGCTATTAGTAGTAATGCTATGAGTTAATTCTATTTTACCGCTGTCGGATAATATATTTTGATTGATATAAATTTTCGCGTTTGGTAATTTAAAAACGATTGTAAGTCCGTTAGCGGAAATTGGGGTTAAATCGGAAATCAAAACATTGTTAGTTAAATTATATGTATCAATAAACTCCCCGTCCGCGGCGTCATAAGTGTAATCATTGTCTAAGTCGGCAAATAATATATAAGAGGCATCGCCTATATTTGAAAAATATGCTCCGTATCCAGACGGCGAAACTCCATTAAACATCTCCCCTGACAAACTTTTCGCCTGAACGCTGTGAATATTGCTATCTAACAATCTAGCGCTTTGCCTTAAGTTCTCATTTTTTTCCCATGTATTAAAATTAATTACTGAAAATGATGTGATAATAGCAAGTATGGAGATAGATATGAACAGTTCGACCATGCTAAAACCTTTATTGTTTTTAAGCAACATCTTTATACTCTTGTTAAAAGTAGATATCTTGATTTATGTTTAAAATAAAATAATAAACTTCAATTAAATAAAAATATATAAAATCCAAATTACAAAACCCAAATGCCAAATGAAATCCAAAATCTAAATGTCAAAATAATTTTTATAATTTCAACAACCAAATAACAAATAATTTCAAAATTATTTGGCATTAAGCCATTTGATATTTATTTGATATTTGGATTTTGAAATTTTAAATTTTAAATACTTATTTTATAAAAAATTTTAAAAATAACAAAATTTAGTTATTAAATTAATATACTGTTAAAATTTCTAAATACCACTCTAAAATTTCATTTCCGTAAATCATAACTATAACCGCAGCCATTGATAAAAATGTTCCCAAAGGAATTTGGCTTTTTAATCCCTTCTTTTTAAATATCAATAAAATAACGCTAAAAAGCGCGCCGATAACATAAGCGATCATAATTGCCAATAGCGCCATTTCCCATCCGAGCATAACACCCATTAAAATCCCTAAACGAATATCTCCTCCGCCTATCCATCTGCCTTTGGAAATTAAAAATTGGATTAAAAAGAAACTGCCTCCTATTATAGCACTAATTAAAATATTTGCCAAAGAAAATCCGAGCAACAAATTAAAAGCGGAAACTATGATTATTGCCGGAATAGTAATTTTATCTAAGATTAAATAATATTTCAGATCATAAACAAAAATTATAATTAGAATAGAAACAAAAAATAAATTGCGGAAAATAGTAATTAGTAATCGGTAATCGATAATTAGTAAATAATAATTAGTAAATGGTAATTGGTAATTATGAAAAAAGATTATAACAAATAAAATGCCAGTAGATAATTCCACTAAAGGATATTGAAATGAAATTTTTGTTTTGCAATTTCGGCATCTGCCGCGCAGAATTAAAAAACTCAAAATCGGAATATTATCATGCCACGCTATCTGCTTTTTGCATTTTAGGCAATATGAGCGTCCTTTTAAAAATGATTTTTTAGCGCGCAAGCGAAAAATAACAACATTTAAAAAACTGCCGATGATTGTCCCAAGAATAAAAACAAGCGGATATATAAACATGGGAACTTGAAAACATTTAAACATAAAAAAATCTTTTAAAATTTGCAATAAATTTTCCAGTCTCTGTCTTTGCGAGGAGTCGAACGAGCGAAGCGAGAGAGTGCGACGAAGCAATCCCGTTAATAACGCACAAATTATGCAGAAGCATAAACAAAAATTATAACCTTAGATTTGTTCGCTCAGTAATGAGATTGCTTCGTCATTTCGTTCCGCTGCCGCTCCACTTCATTCCTCGCAAAGACAAAAAGTAAGTGATCGCAAAGACAAAATTAAAAATTCATTGATAATTACAAATTAATAATTGATAATTATTTTTATTCTACCATAAAATTGCCAATATAAAAACACCCCATATAATAGGGTGCTTTTAATTTAGTACAATTGTACAACGCTTAATTTATTCTTAAACGGAACCTAAGCAAAGAGCAGTAGTTGAACCATCATCGTCAACTGTTCCAGCGCCAGAATCTTGACAATCTAAACCAGCAGGAATAGTAGCGTCTGAACATATACATTCGTCATAAGTCGCGCCGCCGTAAATAAGAAGCGTGGCAGCAGCATTAGCATCTATGTCGCTTGCTATATCCTGGCTTCTCTCTAAACTTGTTGCGATTAAATATTTACCAGTAGGAGTTGCTCCTCCATTAACGCAATAACACCAATCCCTTGCCGTAGAAGAAGGATCTTCTGGCAATCCGCCAGGCAGATAATCCGCCAAAGCTGTTCCTAATAAAGTCCAAGTTGAAAGAGGCGGCGGATTTCCATTATCTGTAGCATACATTTCAATCGCGGTTTGCATAACTTTCAAGTCAGACTGCCGTTTAGCGTCGCGAGCTTTTGTGTTAGCGCTTGTTAAAGCGACAACAGCCATAGTTGACAAAATGCCGATAATAGCGATTACCACTAACAACTCAATCAGAGTAAAACCTTTTTGATTTAATTTTCTAAACATTTTTACACCTCCTCTCAAAAAATTAAAATAATTAAAATATTTTTTATAATATCTATTGCGTAATTAGTTTCGTAGCGAAATTTTCAGATTTTGAGACAAATTTTTCGTAGAGACGGGTTTAAAACCCGTCTCTATAAATATATAGACATTAAAATTTTTATAAAATTTGACCAAAATATGGAAATCGCAGTAGGAAATAATTACACAATAGGTCTTGTATAAATAATAACACAAAAAAAACAGAAATGCTAATTTATTTTATACACACCCTTGCTAAAAATAAAAAAAATGATAATATAAAAATATAAATTTATTTTAATATAACACATTTTTTTTATTATGTCTAAAATATGCGAAATTTGCGGAAAGAAACCTTTGACGGTAAACAGCCGCAGCCATTCAATGCAAGCTACAAAAAGGAAGCAATATCCTAATTTGCAAACAAAAATTATTAGCGGAAAGAAAACAAAACTTTGCGCGAAATGCTTGCGAACAATGCGAAAAAAATCTTAAAAAAATAACTTAAATATGGCGTTTAAAAAAAGCATTAAAAGAATAGTAATTATTCTGCTTATAATTTTAATCGGCGGAGGAGCCACCGCTTATTTTTTGGCTGGCAAAAAAGAGAACGAGGAGTATATAACGGAAAAAGTCAAACAAGGAACTATTATCCAAACAGTGAACGAAACAGGGACAGTCAAGGCTGCCAAAGATATAAATCTTAATTTTTTAAACAGCGGGCGGATAGCAAAAATTTTAGTTGAAATCGGAGACGATATTGAAAAAGATAAAATATTGGCAGAACTGGATTACAGCGATCTGAATATTAAAAAACGCGAAGCGGCGGCGAACCTAAATATTGCGCGCGCAAATCTAAATAAATTAATAGCAGGCGCGTCAAAAACTGAAATTGCCGTTAGTCAGGCAAATGTTAATCAAGCAAAAACCTCTTATGAAACTTCTTTATTGGAATTAAAAAAAATAGAAGCTGTCGCGCAAGAAAATATCAGACAGGCGCAAAAAACTTTTGATGACTTAAAATTTAAAACCGACAGCGATATTACAACTTACGAGCAAGCTGTAACAACCGCAAAGGTAAGTTTAGATAATGCTAAAAATACTTATCAAAGAGAAATTGACAATTATATTGAAAACGCGCTTATAGCGGTTGACGATAAATTATCCATAGCCAACACAGCGCTTGATAAAATTGACCAAATTGTTAGCGATAAAGACGCTGAATCTGTTTTTAGCGCGCAAAAAACAGAATATAAAGCAGAAACTATAGATGATTATAATGAAGCAAAAAATTCTTTAACTTTATTATCTGATAATTTGTCTTATGCTAAAAAAGATAAAAGCGGCGAAAACGCGAGCGAATTATTAAATAGCGCTTTATCTGTTTTAAATAAAGTTTTTGCCGCGCTTAACAGTTGTTTTAGCGCTTTAAAAAATACGGTCACCTACTCTTCTTTTACTCAGACTGACTTAGACGCTTATAAAACAAGCATTAATGCCCAGCTTACATTGATAGCCGCGGCAATTTCCAGTATTCAGACTAGCCGTCAAAATTTAGACGATGCCATTTTAGATTATCAAACAAATATTTCTAACTCTGAAGAAAATCTAACAAAAGCGGTTATAAGTTTAGATAACGCTATTTTAGCAGCTGAAAATAGTTTGTCGTCCGCAAAAATTTTAGGCGAACAGCAAATTACAGCAGCTCAGGTAAAAATCAGCGCGGCTTTAAAAAATTTAGAAACTGCGGAAAGTCAATTAAAAAAAATAAAAGCTCCTGCCAGAAATGAAGATGCAGCTTTGGCGCGCGCGCAGATTGATCAGGCGCAAGCTGCTATAGACTTAATCGGCAGCCAAATTAATAATAGTATTATTAAGGCGCCAATTAGCGGAAAAATCGTTAAAATTGAATATGAAGCCGGGGAACAGCCTGGCAGCCAGCCTGTTATTTCTCTGCTTGGAAAAAATGATTTTGAAATAGAAGTCCTAATCTCCGAAACAGATATTACAAAAATAGACAAGAAAGATCCTGTTAAAATTACTTTGGACGCATTCGGCGAATATGAAAGTTTTGGCGGGGCGATATATTTTATTGAACCGGCTGAAACAATAATTCAAGATGTTATTTATTATAAAATAATAATAAAATTCAACCCTGCTCAAAGAGAAGTAAAATCTGGAATGACCGCAAATGTTGATATTTTAACTGAAAGGAAACTAGATGTCTTGATTATACCTTCAAGGGCTATAACGGAAATGGATTTTGATTTTCAAGGAA
>JAGLTA010000100.1 GCA_023135505.1 Candidatus Parcubacteria bacterium
GGTGGGATGAAAATCAAGACAAATCTCTAAATGAAATTAGAAAAATGGTTCGGGATTATTATAGAGCCGAAGAAGAAAAAAATAATTATTCGGCAATAGGTTATCGTGGGGAAGAATATGATTATTTGGATTTTATTGGGAATTTAACAAGTAATGATTGGGAATGGGATATAGATCAAAATTGTCATGGACTAAGAGAAGCTAAACAATGCGATTATCTTGACTGGCCGATTAGTTATGGTGGTTGCCGAGTTGCTGATAACTATAAATGTTATAATTGTGTTGTTAGTCTTAACGGAGATGTTAGCGCTTGTGAAAAAATAATTTTGGAAAATAAAAGCGCTGAAGATTTTTATAAAAATGGTTGTTATCATAGAGCGGCTACTGCTCTGGATAGAAAAGGAATGAACGATAAAATTGATTTTTGCGATAAATTTAAAGGAGAATGGAAAGATTTTTATAAAGAAAAGTGTTTAAAATTGGCTAAATAAACTATAGAAAAATAATATCTAATTATCAACCTTATGTCTCAAGAAAAAACAAAATACATTTTTATCGTCGGAGGAGTGATGTCTGGGGTAGGAAAGGGCATTACAACCGCTTCGGTCGGGAAGGTCTTGCAGAGCAAGGGATTTTCTGTGACGGCAATGAAAATTGATCCGTATATAAATATTGACGCGGGGACGATGAATCCAACTGAACATGGAGAAGTTTTTGTGACTGATGATGGGATTGAGACCGATCAGGATATTGGAAACTATGAGAGATTTTTAAATGTTGATATTCTCTCTGATAATTATATGACGACAGGAAAAGTTTATGAGTCAGTAATACATAGAGAAAGAAATTTAGAATACGATGGCAAGTGCGTTGAAGTTGTGCCGCATATTCCGTTGGAAGTTATCAGGAGAATAAAAAAAGTTGCTAAAAACACAAAGGTGGATTTTGTTTTGATTGAAATTGGCGGAACAATTGGAGAATATCAAAATGTTTTATTTTTGGAAGCGGCGCGGATGTTGAAGTCAAAACAGCCGAAAGATATAATTGTTTTTATGGTCAGTTATCTTCCAATTCCAAATAAAATCGGCGAAATGAAAACAAAACCAACACAATATGCCGCGCGAACGCTTAATTCAGCTGGAATTCAAGCGGACTTTATAGTTTGCCGGAGTGAAGTTGCGCTTGATGAAGCAAGAAAGGAAAAAATTTCTATGTTCTGTAATATTGAAAAAGATAATGTTATTTCCGCGCCGGATATTGACTCAATTTATGATGTGCCAGTTAATTTTGATAAAGAAAATTTAGCGCAGAAAATACTTTTATAATACAAACAGGCGAGAGTGTCAAATTAAGAAAATAAAACTTTAAATTTGCAAATATGGAAAATAAAAAACCAAGTTTTTAGAGAATCATAAATTTTCGTTAATGGAAGTTTTAAAAAATTATGGCGAAAAATAAAATTATCAATATAAAAATAAACAGTCAAGAGATTAAAGCGAAAGAAGGAGAGACAATTTTGGAAGCGGCTTATCGGCATGGAATTGAAATTCCGAGTTTATGCTTTCATCCGGATACGCCGGTAAAGGCAAATTGCCGAGTCTGCGTTGTGGAAATTAAAGGCAGAAAAGATCTGCCGACTGCCTGCTCAACTGAAGCCTGCGAAGGAATGGAAATAAAAACAGAATCCGCAAAAGTGAAAGCGGCGCGCAAGATGAACCTAGAACTTATTTTTGCCGAGCATATTGAAAAATGCCCGACCTGCCCGCTAAAATCAACCTGCAAATTATTATCATACGCGCGGAAATACAGATTAAAAATCAATCGCTTTAAAGACAGAAAAAGCAAAAGAAAAACTTATAAATTCGCCAATGCCGTGGAAATAGACGGAACACAATGCATTGATTGCCGAAATTGCATTGATGTCTGCGCCCAGCAAGGAGTTAATTTTTTAACCTTAAAAGACAGAGGGTGCGGCATAGAAGTTGTCCCAGTCAGCGATGGAAAACACGATTGCGTTTATTGCGGACAGTGTGCTGTCCATTGCCCTGTCACATCTGCTCAGGAACAGCTGCATTTTCAAGAAGTTGAAAAGATTTTAAAAGACAAAAAGGATAAAATTATTGTCGCTCAAATCGCGCCATCTATCCGATCATCAATAGGCGAAATTTTTAATTTGCCTTACGGAAAAATCGTAACTGGGCAGTTGGTCGCTTCACTGCGCGCTTTGGGCTTTGATTATGTTTTTGATGTTAATTTCGGCGCGGACATGACAACGATCGTAGAAGCAAATGAACTTATAGAAAGATTAGGAAAAAATCCGACCTCCGAAATCCGAAATTCGAAATTTGAAATACCAATGATGACATCTTGCTGTCCGGCGTGGGTGCGGTTTGTGGAATTTTATTATCCTGAATTTATTCCAAATTTAACAACATCGCGATCGCCGCATATTCATTCAGCCGGAATAATAAAAACTTATTGGGCGGAAAAGACAGAAGCGGAATTTAAAGACATTATAGTTGTTTCTATTATGCCGTGCACTGCCAAAAAGTTTGAATCCCAGCGGAAAGAGCTGAGAATAAAAAATAGAAATTTAGTAGATTTCGTTTTGACAACGCGTGAACTCGGTTTTCTTTTAGAAAGAAACCGGATAAATTTGGCGAAAATAGAGCCGCAAAAAACTGATAATCCTTTGGGCGAGCATTCAGGCGCAGCGGCGATTTACGGAGCGAGCGGAGGCGTGATGGAATCAGCGTTAAGGACGGCTTGCGATTTATTAAATAAAAAAGAGTTTGGCTGCATTGATTTTGCGGACGTGAGAGGCGCTGAAGGAATTAAAAAAGCGAATGTAAAAATCGGAAACAGAATTTTAAAAATTGCTGTCGCGAACGGATTAGGAAACGCTAAAAAGTTGTTGGAAGAATTAAAGAAAAATCCTAAAGCGTTTGATTATATAGAAGTGATGGCATGCCCGGGAGGATGCATCGGCGGAGGCGGGCAGCCGATTCCGACAACGCCAAAACAGAGAGCTGAAAGAGCGAATGCTTTATACCAAATTGACAGAAGCAAAAAAATCCGCATGGCGCATAAAAATCCGCAAGTTAAAAAAGCGATGGATTGGCTTGATAAAAACGAAAAATTAAAGTATCAAATTCTACATACTAATTATAAAAAAGTTAAAAAACCAGAAGCGTTAAAAAAGTAAAAATGAAAAATGAAAAACAACAATTAAAAAATAAAAATTATAATTTCAATCAAAAAGGGTTCACTTTTATTGAAGTTTTTATATCTATAGCTATCGCGTTAATGATGGTTTCCACCGTGGCCGCTTTTATTATTTATGGAAGCAGGGCAAATCTGTTCGGATCTGAACAGGATATGGCTGTTAAGAACGCGAGGAAAGCCGGAAATGAAATAATAAAAGAGATTCGCGAAGCCGCGCAAGGCGGCAATGGAGATTATTTATTGGATTTAGTTGAAGAGCAGAATTTTAGTTTCTACGGCAATATTGACGATGACGACTATGTAGAAAAAATAAGATATTTTTTAGACGATTATGTTTTAAAGAAAGAAGTTATTAAGCCGTCCGGGGATCCATTGGAATATTCAGCCGCTAACACAACAACATCAACAGTGGCGCTTCATATCAATAACCAGACAGAGGCGATTTTTACATATTATGACACTGGCAACAATTTAATCAGCGATCCGATAAGTAACAAAAGCGACATCAGATTAGTTCATATTTCTCTAAAGGTCAATGTTGATCCGAATAAAGCGCCGCAGGATTATTATGTTGAGATCGAAGCGCATATTAGGAATTTGAAAGATAATTTGTAGAAAAAATATTTTAATATAATTTTTTATGATATGATTCATATGAATATAGAAGAAATTTTAAATTTGCCTTTTTCAGTCCTAACCGCGGCTCAATCCTTTAATAGCGTTGAGATATAAATAATTTTATGCTACAGTCTCTAAATAACTACATAGTTCGTTTTCAGAGAATTCCGCTATCGGAGAAGCTGTTTTTTATTCAGCATCTTCGGGTAATGATGAAGGCAGGAGTGCCCTTGGCAAGAGCTTTGTCAACCCTGTCTTTACAGAGCAGCAATAAAAAATTTCAGCTGATTTTAACGGACTTAAAAAAAAACATTGAAAAAGGCAGCGGTTTTGCTGAAAGCTTAAAGAAGCACAGCAAGATATTCGGCGAACTTTTTATAAATATAATTGAAGCAGGGGAAATTAGCGGAAAACTTGAGGACGCCTTAGAGCAACTTTTTATCCAAACAAAAAAGGATTATGAAATACGATCCAAGGTTAAAGGAGCAATGATCTATCCGATAATAATTGTTTTAGCGATGATAGGCATAGGAGGGCTGATGATTATTTTTATTATTCCGAAAATAACGCAGATTTTTCAAGCTTCGGGTGTGGCGCTTCCTATGCCGACAAAAATTTTAATAGGTATCAGCGATTTTATTTCAGCTCATAAAATTTTAACGCCATTTGTTATTTTAATATTGACATGCGGATTTTTTGCCGCGATTAGGACTAAAAAAGGCAAATTGTATTTTCATATAGTTTTATTGCGTCTGCCGATTTTAAATAAGATTATTAAAAAAATAAATTTATCCCGTTTTTGCAGAACTTTGCATTCTATGTTAATGACAGACATACCGATAATGGACAGTTTAAAAATAACATCAAATGTTTTAGGTAATGTTATTTATAAGCAGATTATTATAGAGGCGTCCGAGAAAGTCGTAAAAGGCATTAATATAGCCGATACCCTTAAAAAAGATCCGCGCATATTTCCTCCCATTGTAACCGAAATGATAACTGTCGGCGAAGAGACTGGAAGTTTAGACAATGTTTTAGAAGAGATGGCTGAATTTTACGAGGAAGAAGTTGACCAGACAATGAAAAACCTCCCGGCAATTATTGAACCAGTTTTAATTTTAATTTTAGGCGTCGGAGTAGCCGGAATGGCGCTGGCGGTTATTATGCCGATGTATTCGTTGACAGAGACGATATAATATTTTATTACTTATTATTTATTTTAATTTTATGCTAAAAATAAACATTCCTTTATCAGTGCCGAAAGGCAAAGAAAAAGAATATGAAAAAAATTTTAGATTAGCCACCAATGGCACTGGGCGGCTGATGATGTTTGCCGGGGATCAAAAAGTTGAGCATCTTAACGATGATTTCGTAGGCAGGAATATTCCAGCAGAAGTTGCTGATCCAGAACACTATTTTAAAATAGCAAGCAAGGCGTATATCGGCGTTTTTGCCGCGCAGCTTGGCTTAATCGCAAAATACGGGCGTGATTATCAACAAATCCCGTATCTGATTAAAGCGAATTCAAAAACGCATCTATTAAAAAAAGAACACAAAGACCCTTTTGGAAATATATGGCTGGATTTTGAAAAAATTATAGAATTTAAAAAACAGGCAAAATTAAATATTCTCGGAGTCGGCTATACGATTTATATTGGGAGCTGGTATGAGTCTGAGATGTTTAATCAGGCGGCAAATCTTATTTACGAAGCGCATAAAGAAGGAATGATAGCAGTGATTTGGATATATCTGCGCGGCAAAGCGGTTAAAGATGAATATGATCTGCATTTAATAGCAGGAGGCGCGGGAACCACTGTCTGCCTTGGCGCTGATTTTGTTAAAATAAATTATCCATACGGGCGAAACGGAAGCGCGAAAGCAAGCGAAAAATTCAAAGAAGCTGTTGTTGCCGCAGGCAGAACAGGCGTAATATGCGTTGGAGGAAGCAAAAAAGACCCAAAGCGCTTTTTGCAGAGTTTATATAACCAGATTCATATTAGCGGGACAAAAGGCGCGGCGATCGGTCGGAATATTTACCAGCGAAGATTAGACGAATCTGTCAGAATGGCAAACGCTATCTCCGCCGTAGTATTGTATGACTATACAGTGGAAGAAGCATATAAAATATTTTTAGGCGAGATTGAATTAAGAGAGGCAAAAAAGTAGAAACTATTGCATTTTTTTTAAAAATATGCTATTATTTTTTAATCTCCGCAAAGCGCGGAGAGTGTTCTTTCGTAGTATTTTTTCGCATTTGTTGCGGGAATAACAAAAAATAAAAAAAGGAGACTAAAATGGAGAAAGTTCTTTCAGCTATTTTTGCGGTTGCAGGATTCATTGCCGGCAGTTTTGGTATTTTATGCCATTTCTCTAATGAGGTGGCAAAAGAAAAATTAAGAGGAAACGCTCCGCTGCCAGCGGAACTAAAACTTGATCCGCTGATGTTAGATTCAGATTGGCTGATCGGCATTCTTCTTATAGGAGGTTTATTTTTAATTATAATCGCTGGCATCATAGATGTAGGTGGTTATAAAGGATGGAAAAGTAAACTCAAAGAATTAGTTTAATTTTAACAGGGCTTGTTCGCGCAATTTGAGAACAAGCCCTTTGAACTTTTTAAATTCTAAAAAATATTATAAATTTTAAAAATGTTGTAAATTTAAAGAAACATTAATTCAAAAAAATTTTATTTTTTATAAAACAACAATGAAAAAAAATTCTTGACTAATTGTACGATCGCGCAATTAGTCAAGAATTTTTAAAGTTGAAATTTATTTATGTTAGCGGGATCTGCCCACCTCTTTAATTATTTGCGCCATCAGTAAATCAGCTGGCAATAATTTTCCTTTAAGCGGAACATAAAAATCGCCATTTAACACGCTTTTGTCAGCGGTAATTTTAACGCCAGCGCATTCAATCAACTCTTTATCATTATAATTATCACCAATAGCAAGCACATCTCTTTTTTTTAATTTAAGATGTTTAATAAAAGCCGTTAAGCCATTGCCTTTGGTCTGGATATTTTTTACGCCGATATCATAAGCTTCCTCGTTCCACACAGTATAAAGATTTTCATATTCACTCACTATATTTTCGATTTTTAACATTCGTTTATGGCAATGTATTGTAATTATGAATTCTTTCGGCTCAAACCCTTTTATGCGTTTATCTGAAATTTTTTGCAATTTGGGAAATATTTCGCGCAAATATTTATAACTATTAATATGCTGTATTAAATTTCCATTAAACCAAGTGGCGCTACCGTTTTCATAAGTCAAACTGGTAAAAGGCAATATTTCCCTAAACATATCCTGCAGCATATAAAGCCCTCTTCCAGAGCTTATATTTATAAGAAAGCCAAGTTCGCGCAATTTTTTTATCTGATTAATCTGTTTTTTGGCGATTATTTTTGTTTCAAAAGTTGTCCAATTGCTTTTTTGCTTTATTTTAGTTCCGCGAGGAACCAAAACGCCGTCAACATCAAAAACAATAAGTTTTATTTTGTTTAAAATCTTTTTTGTTAAATAATTTATTGGTTTCATATTTTTAAAATATAAGATTTTTTTATAAGCCGATTTTTTTTCTTTGATTTTTAGGCATTATAATTCCAGATTCATCCATCAAGTTTATTATTTTGCGAGTTATGTTTAATAAATCTTTATCTGTCCTGCCTTCAAATATAACTTTTATAAAGGCGGAAGTATTTGACGGACGGACAATGCCCCAGCCGTTTTCAAAATTTATTCTGGAGCCGTCAATATCATTCACATCAAGCCCTTTCGCTTTCGTCATTTTAGTAAAATTATCAACCGCTTGGTATTTTTTAGTGTCAGAAAACTCTATAAAAATTTCTTCACTAGCGCAATATCTTGGCAAAGAATTTATATAAGCGGCAAAATCTTTTTTTTCAGAAATAATCTGAACTAACTTTAATGACGCGAACAGAGCGTCGTCAGTTAAATAATATTCTAAAGGAAAATAAAAATGGCATGTAACCTCGCCTCCAAAAACTGCGTTTTTTTCAATTATTTTAGACAGCACTGCCGCATGATAGCCGACTGTTAATTCAATGGTCTGTTTATGTTTTTTTACTTCCTCAATTAATGCCATAGACGCCCTGGAATCCACAACTATCGGTCCTAATTTTTTTTTAAAAGCGTCTTTGGTAAAAATCATCAGCAAATCATAACCGTTTATTAAATTGCCTTTATTGTCAATAAAACCGGCGCGATCACCATCGCCGTCGTAAGCAATACCTAAATCAGCCTCTTTTTCCAATACCTCTTTTTTTAAATCTTCCATATTTTCTTTATGGTACGGATCAGGAATGTGATTAGGAAATGAATCGTCAGGTTCTGAATATATAGTGCTTGCCTCGCATCCTAATAGCCTGAATATTTTTTCTGGAAGCAGGCGGGCAGCGCCGTTGCCCGAGTCTATAATAAGTTTAAGCGGTTTTTTTATGCTTATTTTGCTTGTGATATATTTAATATAATCTTTTTCAGCATCTATTTTTTTAATTGCTGAATTCAAGTTTTTTATTTTAAGCAATTTATTGTTAATAATTAAATTTTTAATTTTATCATAATCTTTAGGAAGGGTCGGATAAGCGTTTTTAAGAACTATTTTAATTCCGTTAAACTCGCCTCCTAAATGAGATGCCGTGACAACAATTCCGCCGTCAAAATTATAATGGCAAACAGCAAAATATACCACAGGGGTTATCACTATGCCTGCATTAACAACTTCTTTTCCTCCGTCAATAAGCCCTTTAATCACAACTTGCATAAGTGATGGAGTGCTTTTTCTTATATCTCCTCCGACGACAATCCGTTTTAGTTCTGGAAACAGATTGGCAAAGCCCAAGGCAATATTATAAGCTGCTTCTTCATTAAATTCTTTTGGATATCTTCCGCGAATGTCATATTTTCTAAAAATAGTTTCATCTATTTTCATATATATTGAAATTTAATTTAATAATAGTATTATAACTATAAATAAATATTACAGAATTTTATTAAGTTAGTCAATTCTATAAGGATTATAATTTTTAAAAAATGACAAAATTATGGATAAAACGGAATGCAAAAAAATAGTTGTTGCTGTGAGCGGTTATTTTAACCCTTTGCATACAGGGCACCTTAAATTATTTGAAGACGCTAAAAAACTCGGTGATTATTTAGTCGTAATAGTCAACAACGATCTGCAAGTCGGATTAAAAGGGAGAGTGCCTTTTATGGTTGAAAACGATAGAGCTAAAATTGTCAGTGCTATAAAATGGGTAGATAAAGCATTTGTTTCAATTGATAAAGATAGATCAGTATGTGAATCTTTAAAAGCAATCAACCCTGATATTTTTGCGAACGGAGGCGACAGGTACGAAGGCAATGTGCCAGAAGCCGCAGTCTGCGAAGAGTTAAATATTAAAATGACTGACAACGTCGGCGGCGATAAACTGAATTCAAGTTCTACCTTAATAAAAAAAGCATCTGATATCGCGCGAAAAATCTAATAGATAAATTTTATAAAATTTGTATATTTTTATGCAGTATAAATTAAATTCAAAAATTGAAGACAGATTTACATCTTTGGCAATTAAGGAAATTTTTGGATTATTAAAGCAGGCTATTGACAGAAAAATTTTAAAAGAGCTGGAGATTATTTATCCTCCTGAAAGAGAGATGGGAGATTTTACGCTGCCTTGTTTTGTTTTGGCGAAAAATTTTAAAAAATCGCCGATGGAAATCGCGAAAGAACTTTCAAAAAATATCAGGCTAAAAAAGAGCGGAATAATTCGCTCTGTAAAAAATCAAGGACCTTATCTGAATTTTTTTATTGAAAATTCCAAAGCGGCGGAGTTAGTTTTGCGCGAAATTTTTTTAAAAAAAGATAAAATCGGCGAATGCCGCGCAGGCAAGAACAAGACTGTAATGATTGAATATTTGTCGCCGAACACGAACAAGCCCCTGCATTTAGGCCACAGCCGCAACGCGTTTTTCGGATGGAGCGCAAGCAGAATTTTACAGGCGAACGGGTATAAAATTATAAAGGCATGCTTGATAAATGATAGGGGAATTCATATTTGCAAATCAATGCTGGCTTATGAGCGTTTCGGCGAAGGTGTAACACCTGAATCAACGGGCATCAAAGGTGATCATCTAGTTGGTAATTTCTATGTTAAATACAATACAGAATTGAAGCGGCAATTAAGTGATTTGCGAGAAAGTAAACCGGCATTAAGAGACGAAAGCGACGACAAGTTATTTTTGCAAACCGAACTCGGTCATGCAACCCATAAAATGTTGCAGGATTGGGAGGATGGCGACGAAAAGGTTATTGCTTTATGGAAGAAAATGAATTCCTGGGTCTTTGCCGGTTTTGATCAAACTTATAAGCGAATGGGAATTGAATTCAAGCAGACTTATCTTGAGAGTGAAACTTATCTACTGGGCAAAGATATAGTCGCCGACGGACTTGCGCGTGGTGTTTTCAAAAAACGTGAAGACGGCGCGATAACTATTGACCTGGGTAAAATGGGCGAAAAAGTCGTCCTGCGTTCTGACGGCACAAGTGTCTATATCACTCAAGACATTGGCACAACACTTAAAAAATATTCTGATTACGAGCCGGATGAACAAATCTGGTTTGTCGGCGACGAACAAATCCTGCATTTTAAAATGCTTTTTTATATCATGAAAAAGCTTGGTTACGCCTGGACGGATGATTTACATCATTTAGCTTACGGCATGGTCAATCTGCCTTCTGGAAAAATGAAAAGCCGTGAAGGGACTGTTGTTGACGCGGACGAATTATTTGACGAAATGGTTAATTTATCGAAAGCAGCATGCGAAGAACGCTACGGAGACAGCGTTTCAGCTGAAGAAATCGCCAAACGTGCGGAAACTATCGGCATGGGAGCCTTGAAATTCATCTTACTGAAGTTCAACCCCAAAACAACCATGATGTTTGATCCGCAGGCCTCGGTCAGATTTGAAGGCGACACTGGGCCTTATGTCCAATACGCCTGTGCCAGAATAAATTCTATCGAACGCAAAGCCGCCGAACGTGGGCTTAAATTTGATGCAGACGCAATTAATTGGGATCTGCTATCCTGCGATGAAGAAAAAACTCTTGCGATTACCGCGTTCTTCTATCCGCAAATCCTGCAACTTGCCGCTCAAAAAATGGATAGTTCAGTATTAGTCGAATACCTACTGGAACTGGCAAAAGCCTTTAATCGTTTTTATCGTGAATGTCCGGTGCTCGCTGCTGATAACGAA
>JAGLTA010000101.1 GCA_023135505.1 Candidatus Parcubacteria bacterium
CCTATGTACTCATCTTGTACATACTATTGCGAAAATATAAAATATTTGCTAAAATAAAGGCATATATACATATAGAGATTCTTGTATTTAACTATATATATAGTAATTTCAAAAAATATGCAAATTATAAATTGGCAACAATTTGGGCTTAAGAAAAATCCTTATGACACATTGCCTCTTGTTGAGGGCGGTGATTTACCTATTGAGAAAGCTTTCGTCGGTCGTGAAAAAGAAAAAGAATTTCTTAACGCTTTATTTGAATCTGAAAATCGTCTTTGTCTTACTATTTGTGGCGATGTCGGAGTTGGAAAAACCAGTTTAGCGAATTTTCATAAGTTTATTTGGAAATATAATAAACCAAAATTGCTATTCTTTTTTCGGCGAGAGATATAGGCTTGCGAAGACTTACTTGATAAGAAAAGTTTTTTAATAGAAATTATCGGTTCAGTATTGCGGGAAATAAAATTATTACAACCAGATTTATTAAAAGACGAGTTGTTAATTAAACTAAATCAGATTGTAGATATTAGCCAAACTATTGCCATATCTGGCGGCGTATCTGTAGTTGGATCAGGTTTTGATTTCAATAGAGACAAAACATCAATTCAACCAATTCAACTTTCAACAGCCATTTTAGAAGAATATTTTATTTCTCTTGTTGATTTTATTAAAAAAAATGAAATAAAAGGAAAAAAATATTCAGGATTAGTTGTTCATATAAATAATTTTGATGTAGTTTTATCAAATGATAGAACAAATAAGCAGGTTATTAATTTTTTTAATGAAATCAGAGATATTTTGCAATTGCAAGATGTTTATTTTTTATTTTTAGGTCCAAGGAATTTTTTTAAAGATATTATTAGCACGCAACAAAGAGTAAAAAGTATTTTTTATCAAATTCCTCTTAAAATTGAACCGTTGAGCAAAAAAGAAATAGTGACAGCATTTGAAGAAAGAATGAAGTTATTGCAATCAAGTGATGTTAGTAATTATATTAAACCAATTGAAGATGAAGTTATATTTCGTTTATATAATCTTTATCAGGGAGATATTAGATCTATAATGTCAGCGGTTGGAGCAATTTTAAACCAGTGTTCTGATAAATTAACAAAATCTTTATCAGTAGATGAATCAATGTTATTACTTGGAAAAGAACGTTGGGGGAAAATTGAAATGGCTATTAAATTAACAGAAGATCAGAAAAAAATACTTTGTTATTTAATTGAAAAAGATAAAATAAGCCAAAAAGAAATTGTGAGTATTTTTTAAAAAACCCAATCAAATGTTTCTGGTTATTATTTTAAGCCCCTAAGAGATACTGGAATCATTGAAGAAAAAGAGAAAATTGGCAAAGTGCCATATTGGGGGCTTGTTGCTGATTATATTCCCTTAAAATGGTTTATTGAATCACAAAAAAAAGTTAAAAAAGATACAGATAGCAAATCAAGCCAGTTATCGCTTGGAATTTGATAAATATGGAACCCAAAAAAGAGACGATAGAAAAACAGAAGGACTTTTTAGAAAACATTCTAATGTTTCTTTTGCAAATAAAATTAATGTTTGTAATTTAGAGACAGTTGGATTAAATATTTAGAATTGAATAAAATAAAATAATGTTATATTTCAAAAATCGCCAGTTATGGCGGTTTTTGTTATAATGGAATTGTTAATAGACAAAATTAAATTTTAAAAATTAAAAGGGTTTTTGCGTTGTATAATTTTGTTGTAGTTGTAGGGACGGGTTTGAAATCCGTCCGTAAGGATAAAATGCAAATGTAGGGGCGTATTGCAATACGCCCCTACGATTTTTTTTGCGGAAAATATTTTAGGTGTTATAATGAAATAATCATTAAACATAATAACTTTATGAATTTTACGCATCTGCATGTTCATAGCCATTACAGCCTGCTGGACGGATTGGCGAAAATTGACGATATAATCGCGAAAGCTAAAGAGTATGATATGGAATCCGTCGCGCTCACGGATCATGGGGTTATGTACGGCGCGATTGAGTTTTACCAAAAAGCTTTAGCAGCTGGGATTAAGCCGATTATCGGAGTTGAAGCCTATTTAGTGAACGGATCAAGGTTGGACAGGACTAAACAGACAAGATACCATTTAACGCTTTTAGCAAAAAATAGGATCGGCTATCAAAATTTGCTCCAACTCGCGACTTTATCGCATTTAGAAGGATATTATTACAAGCCGCGAATTGACTGGGAGATTTTGGAAAAATACAGCGAAGGGCTGATCGCTTTGTCTGGGTGCTTTCAAGGAGAAGTTCCGCAAGCGTTTTTAGCAAATGGCAAGAAAAAAGCGAAAGAGGCAGCTAAAAAATATTTAAAGTTGTTTGGCAGCGATTTTTATTTAGAGATTCAGCGGCACCAGAATTTAGAAGGACAAGAAAAAGCAAATCAAGGTTTAATCCAAGTTGGAAAAGAAATGGGAATTCAATTAGTAGCAACAAATGATGTTCATTATATTAACGCAGAAGACGACGAAGCTCAGGATG
>JAGLTA010000102.1 GCA_023135505.1 Candidatus Parcubacteria bacterium
AAATAGTGGATTGGCTGTGCGAGAACTGCCAAGACCATTTTACGAAAGTTTTAGAATACGCTGACGACCTGTCTATTCCTTACGAACTAGACCCTTGCTTAGTTAGAGGGCTTGATTATTACACAAAAACAGTTTTTGAGATTTTTCCAGAATCTTCAGAAAACAGCGGAAGAAGGCAGAGCGCTTTGGGGGGCGGAGGCAGATATGACGATTTAATTTATGATTTTGGCGGAAAAGATACGCCTGCCTGCGGAATGGGGCTTGGGATTGAAAGAGCGATTGTCCAATTAAAAGAGAATAGGGTTGAAATATCAAAGAAGCAGGATTTTGAAATTTTTGTCGCTCAGCTTGGGGAAAAGGCGAGAGTGAAAGCGCTGGAACTTTTTGAAAATTTAAGGCAGATCGGGATTAAAGCCGCTGAAAATTTTTCTAAAGGAAGCCTGAGGAGCCAATTGGAATTAGCGAATAAGTTGGGAGTTAAGGCGACTTTGATAATCGGACAGAAAGAAGTTTTAGATAAAACTATTCTGATTCGCAATATGGAAAGCGGAATTCAGGAGGAGGTTGATTTTTCCAAAACTATCGCAGAGGTTAAAAAAATATTAAAAAATAAATAAAGTATGTTTAATAAAACTATATTAGAAAGGAGCGTGTTAATGTGCCAGAGATAAAAAGAAAGCCGGGAGAAACATTTGAAGCTTATTTTCGGCGTTTTACAAAAACTATCCAGCAGAGCGGAAGGCTGATTCAGTCAAGGAAAGTCAAGTATTTAAGCAAAGATAAAAGCAAGCTGGAGCAGAGAAAATCAGCTTTAATGAAAAAAGAAATTTGCGGGAAAAAAGATTATCTGCTTAAGATAGGAAAGATAACTGAAGAAGAGAGAAATTATAGAAAATTTAAAAAAAGAAAGTAGAAAGAAAATAAAAAAGTTTAGCGGTTTAAAATCGTTAAACTTTTTTAATTTTATATGAGGTAATATGTTGAAATATTTTACATTTAACCGAAACCTATTGACATATTCTTGATTTGTGCTATACTGCAATATTAAAAAAATTTATTGTCATCCTTGTAAATGATCGTCCTAAATTCAATTATTGTCATTCTGAATTTATTTCAGGATCTGTGCTTGTAATTCGCTGCATTATACTTAAGAAGAATAAAATAAAAATTTAAAGTTTATTTTTCTAATTATAATTTAGCGAAAAGTAATGACAGACCCTGAAATAAATTCAGGGTGACAGGTAAAAAAATATTAAATAATCGCGGGAATAATGCAAAAGAGCCGCAAAGTTAAGCACAGAAAGTTAAAAATTTTAACTTTATAAACTTTCAACTCTTTTGCATCATTTCCGTTGTTATAAAAATAACGGGCTGTTCTTTAAAAATTGAATAATACAGATTAAAATTCCCCCTTTTTGTTTATAAATTTATCTGTGGTCTAAGATAATAAATATTTTGTTATTTTAGATCACAGATAAGTTTTAAAAAAATAAACAAAAAAAATGGAAGAGGAGAAAAAAATGGTTGTTAACATAGCAGAGAGAACGGAAGGTTTTTTACCGAATATCACATACCATTTTAACCCCCCAGTTGAAACAAACTGTATGCTAGTAAATGGGCAAGGCGGATGGAAGCAAAAATTTTTTTCTGAAGGGTGGTGCTTAAAATTTGAAAATAATGAAGGAATATTTCAAGGAAAACCACTTGATGAAAAAAACATTCATTATTTTAAGGTAACATATGGCTCTGGTGGTAGCGAGGCTATTAAAAAAGCCAAGCAGAAGATCTAACAAAAGATATGTTTAAAAAATTTATAAATCTGTATTATTTAAAAAGTTCAAATGGGCGGAGTGATTTTAGTTTAAATCGCTCCGCCCGCAATTTATTTTCCGATGTGTATCGGGACTGATGAGTTCAAAAGAACGAAATAGATTATCAATTTTAGAAAAAAGAAAATAAAAAAATATGTCAATTAAAATAAAAAATTTTATCGCAATCTTTATAATTTTTGTCTTTGTTTTAACAATGGCTCAAAACGCTTGCGCCAGCAATCCAGCCAAAGTTACAGTGGTTGTGAGGGATAGTTATGGTCGGCTTTTAGAAAAGACAAAATTTGAAATTTTTCATCAAGTTTGGGACGCAAACGGAAAGCACGTTTTAGGAAAACGGGTAATAAGCAGCAATACGGGAGAATTAGGCGAAAAATTATTCAATATGGATGTCCAGCCATTTATAAATGAGGGGCTTAGGAATAGGTTTGTGTTTAAAATTTATTCTCCTGACAGCAAAAAGACGCCATTCTATTTTTGGGATATTGTCATAGCTAACAACCGCTCCTATATAAAAGCTTTCAGATTAAGTTCCGCGAAAATTCTTTTTCGTTCTGCTAACGGAGATATTCTAAAAGATAAAAAATTCACTCTTTATTCTCGGAACATTGAATTGAATGAATGCGCTTGCGATAAAGAAAAGATATTATCGCTTTCAACAGGATCTGAGGGATGCGAGATAATTCATCTGCCAGAAGGAAGATATACTGTTGAAATTCCAACAACAAAAAAACTGTCGATCAGCAGGGATTTTTATATTACTTCTGAGAAAAGAACAACTTTTGATTATAGCATAAGCAATTTAACAGTGGTTTTTCGCGGCGAAGATGATACCTTGCTTGTAAAAAGGAAATTTGAAATTTACAAACAGTCGTCAGACGCGGATTATAATATTATATTAGGAGAAAGAATAGGATCTTATGATACTGGAGTTGAAGGAAGGAAAAATATTATTTTATCGCCTGGAGTATACGTAATTAAATTTTTTGGAGACGCAAAACAGGCGTATTATATTTATAATCAAGAAATAATAGAATCTGAATCAAAATTTATTGAATATAAGTTAAGCTCTTTAAAGATCAGTTTTGCCAATAAAAGTGAAAATAAAAAATTTAATAAAATTAGAACAACAATTTATAGTCAAAAATTAGATGCTGACGGCCAGAAAATATTAGATAAAAAAATACATAGTTTTGTTATAGGAAGCGGAGATTTTAAAAATTTATACCTGCCAGACGGGCAATACGCTTTATTAACTGAAAAGGACGAGTTTTTTGATATTAACATTTATGAAAATAGATTAAGCGAATTGAGCGTCGTTAAATTGACGGACAGATATAGTTATAAATTTTTAGATCCCATTCAAATAGAAAAAGCAAAGCTTACAAAAAAGTTTCAGCAATTTTACGGAAAAGAAAGACTGAGCGATTTAAGGGAAGAGAGAAGGCAGGCGATAATATTAAAGCAAGAGTTAGAGAGGATTTTAGGAAAAAACAGAATCGGGGTTGCGGCTCAGGATTGGCATATTTTAGTGAACTCTTTTATCTACGGCGGATATTCCGCCAGCGAAATCTCTCATACGATCAAGAACGGACCGCTCGCGGTGCATCCGGAAATCCCAGCCGCAAGCTGGAGAAAATCCAATGATTATAAAAAGTATTTACAAATGGTTAGGTAATTATTAAAAAATAAATAATATCAAAAAAGGCGCGCAAGCGCCTTTTGTATAAGTTCATTCACATATTGGA
>JAGLTA010000103.1 GCA_023135505.1 Candidatus Parcubacteria bacterium
TTGAAAATTGTCTGCTAAAAATTTTAATGTCTCAGAATTTGTTACATCCCCGCAGCAAAAAATTTTTTCAATATTGTTTTCCGCGCAGTAAGCAAGGCCCTTTTTTAAATTAGGAATATTATCATGGATGTCGGAAATTATGGCAACTTTCATATAAGATTAAAATTTAAAATTTCATAAATCATACCGACAACAAACAATCCTATCAACAAGTAAACAAGCGCGTTTGACGGTTTGCGCGCGAACATCGGCATTTTGCTTTTTTTCTTTTTTATTTTTAAAAACACAATAAGCATTATAATCGCGCAAAAACCGCCTCCAACCGCGCCGATAAAACTTATAACGCCGATTAAATCCGTGATTCCTGCTAAATATAAAAAATAAGGAACAAAAATCGCCAAAGCCCAAGAAAGCGTTTTGTTGACTTTAAAATCCCACCAAAGAGTCTCTTTGATTGATTCGGCCACTCCGATTATTGAAGTCATTATGCTGAACAAGCCAAAAATCAACACTAAAGTAATAACGCCGTTAGCAAGAATTTGCTGAACGCCGACAAGCGCGTCAGGAGTGGTGTTCGCGCCTGATATGCCGACTATTACAAATACAAACAAAGTCAAAATCAATAAAGACAAAACCATGCTTACTCTAATCACGCTTTTAAATAAAACCACGTCTTTCTTAATCAAGCGCCCCACTATCGGCAAAGAACCGTTCCCATCCAAAGCCATTAACATGGCACCGTAAGGAAGTAGAATATTTTTCCAATCAATTGCCAAATAATTTTTTGCTTCAATTGTATCCCAGCCCCTGTAAACCATTAAGCCAATTACAAAAAAAAGCAGGGCTGACATATACAGCTCCGCTTTTGAAATCGCTCTTATTCCATTAAAAATCACAATCGCCGCTAAAGCGACAATAATGCTTGCGTACAAAATTAAATTTTCTCCCAAAAACCGGCTTAATAATTGCCTTAAAAAAATACTGGAAATAATAATATAAGCAATCAAAGCGCCGTAATTTCCAATCAACTTGGCCGCAAAAACCGCCCATTTTCCTTTAAGTCCCAAATATTTTTCAACATAGCCGGGCAGGCGATGAAACGAACGATTGATTACAATCATATTTGCATAAATCAAATGCAATAAATATTGAGCCGGACCCAAAACCGCCAATAAAATTATAAATACCAGCCAACCGGCCCTAACCGTCAGATATGGCAATCCGAACATGCCAACTCCGATAATATAACCGACCATTACCGCTATCGCTTGAAAATATCTTTTGTTTTTTTTGTGGTTTTTTTTGAACATTAAAAATAAAATATTATAAAAATTTTTATCCAACTATTTTCCAATATCCTCCCTTTGCCGAACCGATTCTTTTAAGAAGATTTTTTTGTTTTAATTTTGCAATATTTTCTTCAATCTTTCTTGAAGAAATACCAACTAAAACTGAAAGTTCTGTCGCTGAAATATGTCTATTTTTTATAATAAATTGAATTATTTTTTTCTGATTTTCAGTTACCCTTTCTCCGACCCTTTCTCCGAC
>JAGLTA010000104.1 GCA_023135505.1 Candidatus Parcubacteria bacterium
CGCGGAAAGCATGCTGGGACAGATACTGTCTATCGGAGCAAAAGAGATTACAGAAGATCAGGCGGAGATAATCATTCCAAAAGTGAATATAGGACTGATTTTTTCGTTAACGGAATTTTTAATTAAAAAAGATATTAAGAATGGGATTGTTTCTATAAATGAAAATTTAAACCAAGGAGTGAATTTAATAAAATTAACACAAGACTTGATAGAACTTTTTAGAAAATTAATTTTAATCAAAATAGACAAAAATTTAGAAATATTCACAAGACAGTTTACGGAAGACGATAAATTAAAAATTTTTGATTTTAGCAGCCAGTTAACAGAAAAAGAAATTTTTTTTATAATTGAAATTTTAAGCAAACGGCTGGCTGAAATACCGAATACAAAAATTATTCAACTGCCATTGGAATTAGCGGTGATAGAAATATGTTCGCAAAATTTTATTTTACGATCAAATTTTTGTGAAGAGAAAAAGGCAGGCAAAACAGAAGGAAAAAAAGCGAAAAAATTTGTTAATAAAAATAATTTGAAAATTACTCCAAACAGCGCTGCTGCGAATATGAGCGTCAGTTCTGATAAAAACAACTTAGTGAATGTTAAATTATCTGATATTAAGCGCGATTGGCATGAGATAATCAATGAAGCAAAAAATTTTAATAATTCAATAGCGTCAACTTTGCAGATTGCCGGAATAAAAGAGTTAAGCGGAAATATTCTAACACTCTGTTTTAAATATGAATTTCATCAGAAAAAGATTTCAGATATAAAAAATAAGTCTGTTGTTGAGGATATTATCAAGCAAAAATTTAAAGAAGTAATTATTATCAATTCAATTTGCGATGAAAATTTTGAATATGGCGGCGGTAATTTAACTGACAGCAACCAAGCCGCAGAAAAGATCAACGAAGTTTTCGGAGACGAGATTATTTAGATAAAAATAATAATATGGAAAAAATAAAAAAATACATTTTTGTCGTCGGCGGCGTGATGTCTTCTGTCGGCAAGGGAGTGGCTTCCGCGTCAATCGGAAAAATTTTGCAGTCCAAAGGGTATCGCGTGGCTAATATTAAATGCGATATGTATGTGAATATTGACGCGGGGACAATCAGACCTGCTGAACACGGAGAGGTTTTTGTCGGGGAAGACGGTGTTGAAGCTGATCAGGATTTGGGTAATTACGAGAGATTTACAGACAAAATTTGCGCGCGTGATAATTATATAACAACAGGGCAGGTATATCAGGAGGTAATCCGCAGGGAAAGAAATTTAGAATATGGCGGAGAAGATGTAGAGGTTGTTCCAGACATCCCTAATGAAATTATAAGAAGAATTAAGCTTTGTCAAAAGAAGAATAGATCAGAGATAACAATTATAGAGTTTGGCGGTACAGTCGGAGAGTACCAACTTGTTCTGTTTTTAGAAGCTGCGCGGATGATGAAAGCAAAAGATCCAGATAATGTTTTTACTCTTATGGTGAGTTATTTGCCAACCCCGGAACTTTTAGGGGAACAAAAATCAAAGCCGACGCAATTTGCAATACGGACGCTGAATTCAGCTGGAATTATCCCAGATCTTATCTTGTGCCGCGCCAGCAATCCTCTTTCTGATTCTATTAAACAGACGATTAGCACAGTTTGCAGTCTTTCAAAAGATAGGATAATTTCAGCGCCTGATGTTTATTCAATTTATGATGTGCCGGTAAATTTTGAAAAAGAGAATTTTAGCAAAGTTGTTTTAGAAACAATCGGGCTAAAAGCGCGTGAGAAGAATATGGAAGATTGGGAAAAATTTTCGCGCCGCATAAAAAATATTTCAAAAGAGATTACAGTAGCGATAGTCGGCAAATATTTTAATTTCAAGTCTTGCCGCGATACTTATATTTCAGTGATTGAATCAATAAACCACGCTTCGTGGCATTTTAACTTGAAGCCGAATATTTTATGGCTGGATGCCGAAAAGTATGAAAAAGACAAAAACAGATTAAAAGAATTAGACAAAGTTGATGGAATTATAATACCTGGCGGCTTTGGCAATCGCGGCGCAGAAGGGATGATTTTAGCCGCTAAATACGCGCGCGAAAACAAAATACCTTATTTTGGCTTATGTTTGGGGATGCAGATATTGACGATTGAATTCGCCCGTTATATTCTAAAAACAGAAGACGCTGATTCAACTGAGCTAAATCCAAAAACAGCTAATCCTGTAATTTGCACGATGGAGGACCAAAAAAATAAAATTAAAAATAGAGAATATGGAGGAACAATGCGGCTGGGCGCTTATCCTGCCAAGTTATGTAAAGATTCTTTAAGTTATAAAGCGTACAATCGGGAAAGCATTTCAGAGCGCCATCGGCATAGATATGAATTTAATAATGATTATAGGGATATTTTAGAAAAAAATGGACTAAGAATTGCCGGAATAAATCCGAATAGAAATTTAGTTGAAATTGTAGAAATAAAAAATCATCCATTTATGGTTGGCGTTCAGTTTCATCCAGAGTTTAAGTCTCGTCCGTTAAAGCCGCATCCGCTGTTTAAAGATTTTATAATGGCAGCAAAAAATAAATCATAAATAATATTCAAAACAAAGAGATGAATAAATATATTTTTATAATAGTTATATCTTGCATTATCGGCGCTAATGTTTATGCTAATAATTCAACAGATTCTGACATTGATGGAGTGTCGGATTATGACGAAATTAATGTTTATTATACAGATATGAATAACTCAGATACTGATGGCGATGGTTTTTCCGATTGGGTAGAATTAAACAGCGGGTATTCTCCGCACAATCCAATGGTAATAAAATTAGAGGACAACGATTATGATCAAGATGGACTGTCAGACAGAATGGAATTAAATTTTCATACAGATTTAACAAATATAGACACGGATGGCGACGGTTATTCGGACGGAGATGAGATTAAAAACGGCTATGATCCATTAAAAGGAAATAAAACAAAATTAAGCAAGCGGATTGAAATTAATACAGGCGAAAAGCAGGAATTAAATTATTTTTTAGGAGGCGTTAGAATGGGAATTTATCAAGTTTCAACTGGCAGATATGCAATGCGAACGCCGCTTGGGCATTTTAAAATTGACGGCAAGCAAGCAAGAGCATGGTCGGCTAAATACGGCTTATGGATGCCATATTGGATGAGTTTGCAAAGCGGTTATTTCGGAATACATGAATTGCCTGAGTGGCCGAATGGCGCTAAAGAAGGCGAGGATCATCTAGGTAAAGCTGTTTCACACGGATGTATTCGCTTAGGAGTCGGACCAGCAGAATTTTTATATAATTGGGCTGAAATTAATACCCCAGTCTTTATTTATTAAGTCTGTTGCGCAATTAATTTTGTAGCCAGACCTATAAGTTTATGGTTTTAGACATTAAAAAAAATCCAGATTCTGTTTTAAGAAAAAAATCAAAAGAAGTAAAAAAAATTGATAAAAAAATTATCAAGCTTATTGATGATATGTTTGAGACTATGATAGCAAATCCTGCTTGCGGGCTTGCCGCGCCGCAGATAGGAATTAGCAAAAGAATTATCACAATTGACTTAGAGGGGCAAATAATCAATGGCAAAAAATTTGTTTTAATTAATCCAAAAATTATAAAAAAATCATGGGCGAAAAGCGAAGATACTGAAAGATGCCTTAGTATTCCAGATATGGAGGTAAAAGTAAAAAGATCAAAAAATATAATTGTTATTGGTCTGGATAAATCAAAAAATAAGATTACAATAAAAGCCGAAGGCCTGATGGCGCGCGCTCTTCAACACGAAATTGACCATTTAGACGGAATTTTAATAATAGATAAATGAAGTCAAAAGCCGAAAGTCTATAAGGTCTATAAAGTCGAAAGTTGCCATCCAGAGGCTAGTCCGTCTTTGGCGGAAAAGTTATAAAGTTGTTGTAAAGTTAACATTTTAAATTTATGAAGAATATTCACGGTCTAATTTTTTTAATAGGAATTTTTTTATTAGCCAGTATGATTCTGTTTTATGCCATTCCTTTGGCCTGCTATCAGGAAATACATAGCGCGATTGAAAATCCTATTATAAAAATTCAAGACAGCGAAAAGAGCGCTGTCTATATAAAAAGCGATAAAAAAATTTATAATTCCGGTGATAATATGCGGCTTGTAATTGATCTGAAAAATTTTACTATTGAAGATATTCTCAAAATTCAAGTTGTTGGAATTAAAACATCAAGAGGAAATTTCGCGCTTAATAAAATTAGGGAAGTTGAAATAAAAGAGAATCCATATAGGGTCGTATTTGACGTAAAATTGCCGTCTTGCTCTAAGTGCGCGGGAATCGCTCCTGGCAAATACTCCATTCAAGTAAATATTTTGCGAAAAGGCGAAGTTGTAAAAAATGAAGTTATGGAAATTGAATTGCTTTAAGGTTTTCTATCTGTTTTTTTGATTATGAAATTTTTGATAAGTTTCTTTTAATTGTTTGTTTGTGACATGGGTATAAATTTGCGTTGTGGTAATTGATGAATGCCCAAGCATGCTTTGTACGCTGCGGATATCAGCGCCGTTTGACAGCAAATCTGTCGCAAAACTATGGCGAAGAGTATGCGGGGTTACGTTTTTAGCAATACCAGCCGCTTGCGCGTATTTTTTAACCATTCTTTCAATTGATCGCGGACTTAGCGATTTTTCTTTTTCGTCTTGATTTTGCTGTGAGGCTTTGTCATGGCGGATAAATAGAAAAAGCGAAATATCTGTCCGCAGATTTAAATAATTTTTTAGATGTTTTTTGGCGCTATTTGATAAAAATACAAGCCGAGGCTTATCGCCTTTGCCGCGAATTGTAAATTCGTCCTTTTTTAAGTTTAACCTGTCTTTTCGCAGGTTAGCCAATTCTGAAACGCGCAGCCCGGTTGAGAAAAAAAGCTCTAAAATCGCTTTGTCCCGCTTTTGGATGATATTCGCATTTTTTATATTTAACGGCATGTTTAGAAATTTTTTTAAATCGTTTTGATCTAAAAATTCTACTATGCGCTCTTCTGTTTTTGATAACTCTATTTTTTCAGGAGACACGCATTTAATATCCTGTTTTGCCAAGTATTTTAAAAAAGCGCGCAAAGCGATTAAATAATGATTTTGCGTCTTTTTTTTGATAGTTTTTCCTCGTTGATTTTTTTGGCGGTTTAGCCAGAGCCGAAATTTCTTAATATTTTTTATTGAAATTTCTTCGCAGGTTTTGATTTTTGTAAAATCTAAAAAACGGTTTAGATAAAATTCATAATTTTCAACAGTTTTAATCGCGCAGTTTTTTTCAATTTCAAGATAGTCGCGGAATTCTTTAATTAATTTGTTTATATTATTTTCCATTTTTAATCCTATTATTTAAAATGTTTTTGCATAATTACAACCCAGATCCCATTATTTTTTCATTCGGTTTTATACAAATTTATTGGTATGGATTTTTTATAAGCGTTGGAATTTTAACTGGATTAGTTATTGTTTTAAAACTTGCAGAGAAATATAAAATCAGCAAAGATAAAATTTTTAATTTAGGCATTTATTTAATTATATCAGGATTATTAGGAGCTAGGATTTATAGCGTTATTTTAGATTTTCGCTTTTATCTTAAATATCCGATAGATGTTTTTAAAATTTGGCAGGGCGGTCTAGCTATTCATGGGGCTATAATTGGAGGCATAATCGCTGGTTATGTTTACGCTAAAAAACAAAAGTTTAATTTTAAATTGACGTCTGATATTGCCGCAGTTGCCGTTGCTTTAGGACAGGCGATAGGGCGCTGGGGAAATTATTTCAATCAGGAGGTTTTCGGAAAACCAACAAACTTGCCATGGGGAATTCCAATAGAAAAAATAAACCGTCCGGATGTTTATCAATCAGCGCAATATTTTCACCCGGCATTTTTATATGAATCAATTTTAAATTTGATCAATTTTTTCATTTTGCTGTTTTTGCATAAAAAAAGACTGTCCCAAAATAAACGCTCTAAATTTTTTGCCAATGGAAATATTTTTTTAATCTATTTATTGAATTATTCTTTAATCAGATTCGCAATAGAATTTATCCGAGTTGACGAAACTTTAATGATTTTAAATTTCCGCCTCCCGCAATTATTAAGCGTTGCGTTATTTATTTTATCGCTAATCCTATTATTTATAAACAGCAGGCGAAGCGCTAAATAATTTTATTCTTAATCAAAAAATCTCTAACCCTTATAAACATTTTTTTATGCCCTTCTGAATTTGGGTGCAAGCCGTCTTCTAAATCCTCGTTTTTTAGCAAATCAAACATTTCAATAAAAGGCAGGTTATTTTTTTCGCAAAAATTTTTTATTATTAAATCGTATTTTTTTATGTTTTTATTATCATAATATTTAGTTATACTCCAAGGTATCGGCATTACTTTTAATTCGTCAACTTTAGTTAAACCAATAAAAATAATTTTATTTGTAAATTTTTTTGATAAATTTTTAAGTTTTAATAAATTTTTATTAAAATCACTTAATAACACGCTCGGATTATTTTTTGAATTAATATATTGCGAATCATTTATTCCTATCGCAAATATTATTAATTCAGGATTTCTTGCTTTGGCTTCAATATTAAATCTTTTAAGCAAATCAAAAGTATTATCGCCAGAAACTCCTAAATTAAAAACAGAGATGTCGTAATTGCTTAAATCAAAATATTTTTTTAAACGGTTAATCCAGCCCCCCCCTCTGTAATCGTTGTAACCCTGAGAGATACTATCTCCAAAAACACAAATTCTTTTTGACATATTTTTAAATTAAAAATTAAAATTTTGTCATTCCGAACTTGATTCGGAATCTGTCATTACTTATCGCTAAATTATGATTAAGTTCAATAAAACTCAAATATCATAATTTATTTTGCTGAGTAATATTTAGTTAATAGTAAACACAGATCCTGAATCAAGTTCAGGATGACATTTTTTTGTATTTCGTAGTATTATGGTAAAAAATTATTAAACCTCCATTCCTCTCAATGCTGCGATTCGTTCGTTGGTTGGCGGGTGGGTCATAAGCGCTTTTTTAAAAAAACCTTTTTTATTCCGCCCGCCCCGCTTGCCTTCAAATGGAGAAGCAATATACATATGCGCTGTCGCGCGGTTGGCAGCTTCCAGCGGCTCTTGATCTGATGAAATTTTTTCAAGTGCGCTTGCCAGCCCTTCAGGGTAGCGAGTTAAAAGCGCGCCGTCAGCGTCGGCTAAAAATTCTCGTTTCCTTGAAATAGCAAACTGCATCATATAAGCGAAAAGCGGAGCCAGAATTGAGAGAATAATTGCGGCGATAAACATAATAATTTGCAATTGCCCGCCGCCCTTGCTGTCTCTCCGCCGCCTGCTTCCTCCCCAAAAAGTCCAGCGTCTGAAAAAATCCGCCAGCAAGACAATAACACCGACAAGCACAGTTACGATAGTTGCTAATAAAATATCTCTGTTTCCGATATGTGACAGTTCGTGCGCGACTACCCCTTCTAATTCCGCGCGATTTAATTTTTGTAATAGTCCAGCCGTTACTGCTACGACTGCATGTTTTGGATCTCGTCCAGTCGCAAAAGCGTTCGGCGCGGTGTCGTTGATAATATAAATTTTAGGCGTTGGCAGGCCCGCTGTGATGCATAGATTTTCCACTATTCTATACAGCTCTTTATTGTCTTCAAATTTTACTAATTTAGCTCCGCTCATTTTTAAAACAATTTTGTCGCTCCACCAATAGCTTGTAAAACTTAAAACAACGCTGAAAATTACGGCAATATACAGAATTACAGGGCTATCCATCGCGTACGAAAAAACATAGCCGATTAAAAATGCAAAAACCAAAAAACCTGACATCAAAAGCCAAGTTTTTCGCTTATTAGAATCTGAATGAGTGTATAAAGTCATAATATTTATACTTAAATTTATTCTTTTAATTTAAGAGCTATAATGTTTTTTGCTTTTTTATTCGGATACATCCAAGCTTTTTCAAATAAATTAAATTTAACCAATAAATTTTTATGAGATGGCGGTCCTGGATCATGGATATAAAAATTTTTATCATTAAAACCTTTTATAACAATAAAATGACCCGCATAACCATTCTTATTATTTAATTTTTTCGCATTAACATTAACTATAATTATATAATTTTGAGCAAGGAGATTTTCTATATCTTTTATTGTAGGAATTTTCTTGGAAATATCAATAATTGAAATAAATTTTTTAGCAATCTTTTTCTCTTGTTCAATATCGCTATGTTTAATCTGTGATTTCCCTACTTCCTCCCCAAATTCATTTATTAAATATTGTTCTCCAAATCGTATAAATTTTTTATAATCAAATAGTTCTATAACTTTTATTTTAATAACGCCTCTCTTTGCTAACCAAATTAACCCAGCCATTGGCCAAGTCCATAATCCTTTAACTTTTGCGGTTATATCATCTAGTTTTTTAAATGAATAATTTTCATTTGAAAAAAAATATTTCATAACCATCTTAAAACAAGCTTGATAACAATGGGTATTATCAGTGTTTGAATAAAATGGAATATCTTTATTTATTTTTACAATTTTTTTCATTTTTAAATTAAAATTCAACTTTTACATTTTTCTTTTCTTCCGCTTCTTTGATTTCAAAGAATTCTTTTTTTTCAAATTTTAACTGTTTGGCAATCATATTAGTTGGAAACACTTCTAATTTAGTGTTAAAGTCGCGGACATTGCCGTTGTAAAATCTGCGGGACGCTTGGATTTTGTTTTCCGTGTCAGACAGTTCTCTCTGCAGTTCTAAAAAATTTTGGTTCGCTTTTAAATCCGGATAGCTTTCAGATAAAGCAAAGATTGATTTTAGAGTTGAAGAAAGCACATTTTCCGCTTCAGCCAATTTTTTAGCATCGCCGCCGCTTTGAGCCGACATAGCCGCATTGCGCGCTTGCACGACTTTTTCCAAAGTCTCTTTTTCGTGCGCGGCATAACCTTTTACTGTTTCCACTAAATTTGGAATTAGGTTATAACGTCTTTTGAGTTGTACATCAATATCGCTCCAGGCCTCATCTGTCCTATTTTTAAGGCGGATTAAAGCGTTATAGACGCCAATTAGCCAAAGAATGACTACGACTACAACAATAATAATGTACCAAATTAGGTTTTGCATAAGATTTTTAGATTATTATTTATTATTTAAATATATGTTGACAAGTTTGTTTGTTTTTTGTTCTAATTTATTATATAATATTAGTATAAAAAGTCAAAAATAATAAACCTACTGTATAGTAAGTTGCGTAACGAAATTTTTAGATTTTGAGACAAATTTTTCAAATAATTTTTGAGGTTTAGCTTACGCTAAGTTGAAAAAATTTTTGTAAAATTTGACCAAAATATGGAAATTGTAGTAGGA
>JAGLTA010000105.1 GCA_023135505.1 Candidatus Parcubacteria bacterium
AAATAATAGATACTTTGAATTACGAAATAGAATTATGAGTTAAAATTTAGAATAAATAAAAATCACCATAATTATATTTTAGAATTGAAATATTGCATTTTAATCAATTTATAGTTTAAATAAAGCCAATAATTAGCAAAAAATAACCTTTTTAAATTTAATTGAGTAAACTGCAAATAGGTTGTAGTAAATTTTTTTTCAAACATTTTTATTATAACATTTTTAATTTCGTAATTCAAAGTATGATAATAAAAAAAGTTGTTCAAATTGGTAATCCATTGTTGAGACAAAAGTCTAAATTTGTTACAAAAATTAAATCAGAGGCTACTCAAAAAATTGTACGTGATTTGGCAGACTCAGTTAGATTCCATAAATTAGTCGGTATGGCAGTTTCTCAGATCGGTCATAAATTGAGAATATTTGTTACAGAAATCAGAGAAACACCAGCCAGAAATCCCAAAAATACAGATAAATTACGTGTCTATATTAATCCGAAAATAATACGGGAATCAAAAAAACAGGTTGTAATTTACGAAGGATGCGGAAGTGTAGCCTATGGAAAATTTTTTGGTCCTATTAGAAGATCATAAAAAATTATCGTTGAAGCGTTTGACGAGAAGGGCAATAAATTTAAACTAAAGACTGACGGGTTATTATGTAGAGTTATCCAGCACGAGTACGATCATCTTGACGGAGTTGAGTTTACCGATAAACTTACTGACATCAGAAAAATAATGAGTTTTGAAGAATATGTAAAGAGAATCAAAAAAGCTAAAAAGAGATAAATTTTCGCCTAGTCGCAATCTCCGATAGGGACTGCGACGATTTTGTCGTATTATGCTGACTTTTAACTTTATGAACTTTATAAACTTTTAACTAACTTTTATGTTTAAAAAAATAATTTTATTTACAATAATATTCTTATCTGTTTTTAGTCTGCAATTTGCTGTTGTTGCTCAAGAAGAAACTAAGCCGCTTAATCTGTCAAATTCCGCTGGATTTTTAAATACTGCCGGCGACAAAGCCGGATATGATTATGAAAAAAAAGACATAGATCCGATTATTGCGCGCATAATTAAAATTTGGCTTAGCGTTTTCGGAATAGTATTTCTTGTCTTAATAATCTACGGCGGATTTATTTGGATGACAGCAGGCGGCAGCGAGGAAAAAGTGACGAAAGCAAGGCAAATAATAATTAATTCCGCAATCGGTTTGGCAGTAGTAATGATGGCGTATGCCATTACTTGGTTTGTTGTCTACCAGTTAAGCGAAGCAACTGGATTTGAACAATAATACAAAAATAAAAATGAAAAAAATACGGTCTAAAATAAAATATTTTGCTTTAATATTATCATCTTTCGCGCTCTCTTTTCCTGTTTGCGCTCAAACTATGAAAGAAAGGTTGAAAAATTTAGGAACAAGCGAAGGCGGGCTTGGCTATAAAGAAATAAGCGAAGGTGATGAGGAGTATTATTTCGCCGACACAGTGGGGTCTATTATAAATGTTGTTCTCGGTTTTTTAGCCGTTATTTTTGTTGTCTTGATTATTTACGGCGGATTTGTCTGGATGACAGCGCGAGGCAGCGAGGAAAAAGTCGGGGACGCCCGTAAAATTATTGTTAATTCATCTCTCGGCTTAGCAGTTGTAATGCTTGCGTATTTAATTACTTGGTTTGTCGTTTATCAATTAGGCAAAGCTACTGGGTTTGAAACAGGATTATAATGTAAATTTTATGTCTTATATTTTTTTAAAACGAGGGCTATTGATTTTTAGCGTTTTTTTATATTTGTCGCTTTTTGCTGCTGCTCCAATTTTAGCACAAACCAGCGCGGGCGATTTATTGGAACGGCTGCGCGAAAAAGCCGGGTATGAAGAAGCGTTTGAAGAGGAGGAAAGCGTTTTTATCGCTATTGGAAAAATGATAAATGTCTTTCTCTCGTTTTTAGGGATTGTGTTTGTCGTCCTCACAATCTACGGCGGATTTTTATGGATGACAGCGTCTGGAAACGATGATCAGGTTGGACAGGCGAGAAAAATAATAATAAGATCCGCGATTGGCTTGGCGATTATATTGTCGGCATACGCTATAACATGGTTTGCAATGGAACAGTTGTCATCGGCGATAGAAGTATAATAAAAAATTAAAAATTAAAAGAATGATAGAATCTAATTCTAAAAAAATAAAAATTTTTATATTCTGTTTTTTGATTTTATTTATCGGCAATTTTTTTATATTTAATTTAGTTGAAGCGAAACTATTTGATGCTGGCAGCAATACCAGAAAATATCTGCAATTGATCGGCAAACATGGATACGAAGAAACGTCCGCGCTTGGTCCGAATACTTCTTTTAAGGCGGTAATTTTTAAAATTATAAATATTTCCTTAACATTTATAGGAATTATTTTTGTAATCTTGATTATCTACGGCGGATTTTTATGGATGACATCTCAAGGGAATGATGACCAAGTTAGAAAAGCGCGGACAATTATAATCCGATCCGCGATAGGGCTGTTTATTGTTTTGGCATCCTTATCAATTACATGGTTTGTGTTTAATTCCATAATTGAAGCAACGGCTTAAAAGTTAATAATTTGTAAAATAATGCAAAGCTCAATCTTTTTTTAGGGATTGGGCTTTTATAAAATATGTTAAAAAAATTTATTTCTAAAAATGCCGGCAAACTATTATTAGGAACTATCATTTTATATGCTCTATTTTTTAGCGCGATATCAATTTGGAAGTACGGCAATTTTTTATACAATGGGCTTGATTTGGCGATATTTAATCAAGTTTTTTTTAATACCACGAACGGAAATTTATTCGGTCTCACGATTCATCCGCATTCTTATCTTGGAGACCATTTCGCTCCGTTAATCCTATTATTAGCCCCATTATATTCTATCTTTAATTCAGCTAAATTTCTATTGATACTGCAAAGCCTAATTTTAGCTTTATCTGTTTTGCCGTTTTATCTAATTGCTAAAAATATTTTCAAAGGCAATAGGCAGCTTGCTCTGATTTTATCTGTTGTCTTTTTATTAAATCCAATTCTTTGGAATATTAATCTTTTTGATTTTCATATTCTGCCATTTGCTATTTTTTTTCTGCTCTTTGCTTTCTATTTTTACCAGCAAAAAAAATTTGCGCTTTTTGCAGTTTCTCTGTTGTTAGCTTTGAGTATCCGCGAGGATGTTAGTTTAGTTGTATTTATGTTCGGATTTCTTCCGTTTTTAAAAAACAAAAATTGGAAAAATATCCGCGAAACAATTAAAACAAATTTAAAATGGATAATCTTTCCGATCGCTGTTTCGCTGCTTTGGTTTTTTGCCGCTATGAAAATAGGATCGCATTTTAATCCTGATAGCAGCTATAAATTTTTAATCTATTATCAATGGATCGGGGCAAGCGAAAATTTAATGGAATTAATATTTAATATTTTAAAGCATCCTTTAAAAATTATCGCTCATCTGTTCACCTTTGGAAATATAGGGATGATTTTCGCGCTTGCGCTGCCGTTCGCGTTTTTAATCTTTTTCTCAAAAAAATACCTGCTGCTGGCTGTCGGTCCGTTTATCCAAATAGTTTTAGGAGCTCCAGGCGGCGGAAATTTTATTTTCCAAAGCCACTATGCTTCCCTATTTATTCCTGCTTTAGCGATAAGTTTTCTGTACGGATTAAAAAACTTTTTTGAATTTAGAAAAGCAAAAATTAATGAGTATAAAAATTCAGATAAATTAAGCGGCAAAAATACGCTTTTTAAAATAATAATCAGTGACAAGGCAATTCTTTTAATGTTTTTTATAGGATCAATAATTTACTCTAATCTATTCTTGGGTCCGGCAATCGGTATTATTAAAATAAACAGCGATAGTATAAAAAATAAAAAATATATTTATCAGCAAATGATAAGTAAAATTCCGCCCAGTGCTTCAGTTGTATCCACCTATAGCTTCCTTCCTAATTTATCAAATCGAGAAAAAATCTACTCTCTGCATTATGTCTTTCTTGGCAAAAAACAATTTTCAGAACAGGATTATATATTATCCGATGATATCGATTATTATCTGATAAACTTTTCAGATATAATCACATATCAATTACAGATGGAAAACAGCGAGCTTTACGGCAGCCAATATAAAACAGGCGACGACCGCCTGCGAAAATATTTAAAAAATTACGGGATTATTGAAGTTATCGGCGATACTATTTTATTTAAAAAAGATTATCAAAGCGATAAAAATTTAATTGAGATTTTTAATAAAGAAAATTTTAATCTAAATAACAAATTTATTTCTATTCAAGCTAATTTAGATAATAAAATTTTATTCTTGGGATATGAAAAAAACGAACAAGAGGTATTTAATAATTTCGCTTCAATGGGCAACCACCAGTTAGGGCGGCATTATTCATTTCTCTGGCAGCCGCTAAAAAATTTGGATAAAAATTATCAATTAAAAATAGATATAATAAATAATTCTGATGAAATCGTCTGGCAAAAAATTTATCCGCTGGCGTATGGAATTTATCCAACTTCTGAATGGAAAAAAGATGAAATTATCCAAACGGATTATTGGTTCTTAATTCCTGAAAAATTTTTAAACGAAAAATATAATCTGCAAATCAGCTTAATAGATATTAAAGAGGGTTATGTAAAATTAGACCGATTAAAAACCGTTGTTGATGTTATCCAAGATTACGAACAAATTGGCGCAGAGATAGTATTGCCGATTATTAAGAACTAAGACGGATCTATTCTTCATTTAATTTTATTACTCTAAACAGTAAAATCTGTAAGCTAAATTGTTGAGTTTGTAGACTGGATTATTAAATTTACATCTTATGCATAAATTATTTAAAAAAAATGAAAAACTTCTAGTAAGAATAAAGTGGGAATAAATAAAAATAAAATTGCCCATAAAACAAAATCTAATTTCCAACTTTTTTTCATTTTCGTTTTTTGGATTATATTATCTATGCTTTCACCTGAATCCATTAATTTTTTAATTTTTCTTTTTTTATTTTTTCTTCATTTTCTTTTAATTTTATTCGTCGTTTTTCCCATTCTTTTTTTTCTTTTTCTCTTTCTATTTGCCGTTCTTTTTCTTCTTTTTCTCTTTCTATTTGCCGTTCTTTTTCTTCTTTTTCTCTTTCT
>JAGLTA010000106.1 GCA_023135505.1 Candidatus Parcubacteria bacterium
AATTTGACCAAAATATAGTTTATCATCCTTCGGATGAGAAATCGCAGTAGGAATTTATTATGCGATAAGTCTAATAGCTGGACAATAGGCGTCAGTTTATGATTTTTTTAAATTCATAAACTAAATGTCTATTGCCCAACTTTATTTATAAATTAATTTTTTGCGTTGATTTTATTTAATTCGCCTTTTTCGCTATCGTCATCGTCTTTTTCAATGTTAATTATATCTTCTGGACAGTCGTTTTCTTTTTTAGCCATTTTAATCCCTAACTGTTTTGCTATTCCATACATGCTTTCAGAATTTTCCCTTTGCAGATATTTTATCAGTTTTCTTCTTTCGGAAAGTTTTTTTAAGAGTCCGCGCCGCGAGGAAAAGTCGTGGCGGTGATTTTTTAGATGCGAATTTAATTCGTCTATCTCTTTGCTTAAGATAGCGATTTGCACTTCTGGAGATCCTGTGTCGGTTTTATGAACCTGGAATTTTTTAATGATTTTTTCTTTAATTTTTTTGTTAAGCATAATTGTTCGCTGTCCGTTTAGCGGAGTTTATATTTATACGCTAAAATACATTAAAATAAAAAAATACGCCGAACGGAAGTATTATTAAATTATAATCTTACGCTATCACGAGTTTAAAAATTTGTAAACCCTATTTTTATTTTGTTTCTTGACAACACAGCATTTTTTAAGTTATTATAATTGATAAACGCGGGATTGGTTAAGTGGCATAACATCGGTCTCCAAAACCGAAGTCGGGAGTTCGATTCTCTCATCCCGTGCTTGAGTAGTTGAAAGTAAATAACCTTTCAAATTTCATCTAGCCTGTCTGCCATCTGTGCTTTAAAAAAGTTTCAGCATAGTTTTGCTATTCCTCATCTTTTTTAAAGCGCATCTGGCACACATTCTAGCAAAATTATGAAATGTTATTTACTCCCAACTACTCGTCGCGCCCATAGTTCAACGGATAGAACACCAGCCTTCTAAGCTGGTTATGGGGGTTCGATTCCCTCTGGGCGTACTTTAAAAGTTATGGTGGCTATAGTTCAATGGCAGAACAGCGGGTTGTGGTCTCGTTAACGAGGGTTCGATTCCCTCTAGTCACCCAGAATAAAAAGAGCATGGCGCAAACCATGTTTTTTTTGTTGATAATTCACGTTTTTGATTTTTATAAGATTATAAAAAAAATATAGCGATTTTTTACGATCGTGAGTTTTGCTAAAAATTAAAATATATTTTTAATTGCAGCTATAGATTTTTTTAACATTGAGTTTTATTGGTATTAAAATTTTTGCGCAAATATCTATTGACTTTTATTATATTTCTGTTATAATAATTTGTTGATTTAATATGCAATAAGTGTTTATTAAAGCATGGTCTTTGACAATCGAATAACATTTAAACATAGAAACATTTAAACATGGAAACAAGGAAATAAAGATGAAAAATTTTATTGAAGAATGGATAAAAATGTCATCGGCATTTACTGTTATATTTTTTGCAATATTTTGTGTGGTTGCTTTTGTGTCCGCGCGGAATTTTTTTATAAAAATAAAAAATCTTTTTGGAAAAAGGAGGATATAAGATGAATAAAAGTGAAGAATTGGGAGAAGAATTAAAAAAAAATATAGCGGAAGAAGAAAAGAAAAAGAAAGATGAGGAAAGAAAAGAGAAAGCGAAAAATGGCGGCAAAAAAAGAAACGAAAAAGAGGAAAAAAAGAAAACTGAAAAAGAGGAAAAAATAGAACAATACGTTTGGCTTTTTTTAGCGCTTAGCGTTTTGGGTCTTTTTTGGTTTTTTATTGGCAGTTTTGCCGGCAAGTTTTGGTTTAAAGTTTTTTTATCAGCTGTGGTCAGTTTTGTGATAGGAATAAAGCCAAAAACTTGGCTTTGGCGGATTTTGACCGGGATAACCGTTTTTTTTGTCAGTATGATTTATACTGGCGAAACGACAGAACTTTTCCAGTATGCCATCATCGCGACTGGAGGTAGCGCTTTATTGCTTTTTGGCCTCGAGGAATTTGTCATTAAAAAAAATATTTATCCTCGCGGAATGCTTCCAGTTTTTTTAATAACAGTTGTAATTTGCGTTGGATCGCTGCTCGGAGATTTGTTTCGTGATCACAGAGAAATTATTAATGAGCAGAAAGTTTCTGTTTTTGATCTGCAAAAAGAGATCGAGACTGGAAACGAATTGACGAAAAGATTTTCTTTTTCTAATAAAAAAATTAAGATTCCAGAATCTTATTTTCCGATAATAATTTTAGAAAAAGAAAAGAAGTCAATTTTGCAATTGGCGCAAAATTGGCTGGTTTTAAAAATCAAAAATTGTTTACCTGCAGAGTACGGACGCGCGAATAGTGTTATAAGAATGGCGCTATTTATAATTTTTCTTTTTATTGTTCATGCAGTTTTCGTCCCTATCGGATCATTAGAAGCTGCTAAGGATTACTGGAAGCTGCGAGAAGAAAAAATGAAAAAAGCTGGTGTAAAACAAGAGCCAAAAACCCAAGCTGACCTTTTTAGCATTTATGGTATTATAGAGGCTATAAAAGATGCTGGTGATTTTATCAGCAAGTTACATATAAGGAGGCGGAAAAAATGAGACAAAAGATAAAAATATTTTTTCAAGTTTTTATTGTTGTATTGGCTATGGCGGCTGTCCTTGGATTTTTTGTCCATCTTCTATTTTTTTATAAAGCCGAAAACGGCAGCCAAAAATATTTAGTTTCTTTGACGGGAGAGTTTAGTCCGTCAAAAAAGACATTTTCCGTCAAGAAAGGGATCGTTAGTTTCGAGACCTTTTTGAATAATTCTTTTTTACTGGATCACGGCGACGGCATCGGCAGGGGCAAGTATCCATGGGAAGAGGCAGTTTTTATCAAGGCAACTTTTAACGGTGTGACAAAAAAACTCTCAGCGGCGAATTGCCGGATGTCAATTCCGCGCGACGGGGAGTTAATTTTGGAGATTTCTTATAACCCTGAATTTTTTGACCCCAAAATAGTTAAAATATCTACAGGTGTTCGCGACAATTCGTCTACAGGGTTTACAGATAGCCATCTCCTCGTTAAGATTCGCCAGTATAAGTCTGGCGATGAGATTGGAAAAATGCCCGAGGTTGAGGATTTTGTAATATCAAAGGCGAGGACTGAACTTGAAGTGGTAGTGGTGAAGAACAGCTGGAAAACTTTTTTTGGTATTCCGCCGGATTTACCAGAAGACGGCGGAGAAGAATTTTTTGCGCCTTTTTCTATTAAAAAACAAGAGGAGATCAAAAGACGCAATAAGGCGTCTAATGACGAGGTGATAAGAATTTGGAAGAAAATTTTTTCTCCTAATGATAAGGGGGAGAAAG
>JAGLTA010000107.1 GCA_023135505.1 Candidatus Parcubacteria bacterium
AAAAAAAATGACAAAAATTTATTTTTTAGTATTTTTAGGCGCAATAATAATGGTTTTTTGGTCAGTTCGTAAAAAATTCCAAGTTGAAAAAGGATTAACTTTGAAAGGTTTTTTTATTGGGCTAACAAATCGCGTTTTGGATATTATTTGCGTTGTATCCGCATTTTATGCCGCGGTTTATCTTTTTAATATTTTTGGTCCAGTGCTTAATTGGCTTGGCAAAGATAGTGTTATAAATTTATTATTAACCATGTTTTTTTCAGTGGCGATAATTGCCCCGATTGCTTTAATATTAAAAAACATTGTGGGTGAAAAAGAGAGGATTTTTGTTTATGCTTTTTCTGTTTTGACTTTTGCGTTGATTGTTTACGAAAAAGTCCCGCTAATTTTTAATGTATCCGAATGCCAATTTGATTTGGGAATCAAGGTATATCTCGGAGTGTTGCTTGTGGTTTGGATTTGCTCATATTGGGAGTCCAAACTGCAAGAAAAATTCGCGCTTCCGCTTGGTTTTTTGATTTTAACTGCAGGTTTTTTATGGGTAGGGCAGTCAAGAACAGGATACTCTTGGCAGGAATATTTGCAAGAGCCGCAAATTATAATTTTTATCGTAGCGCTTTTCGGAGTACAATTTTTATTTTATAAAAAGGTAGAGTGGCGCTATAGATTCGGATATCGGTTTATTATGTTTCCGATATTTCTTTTAACCATTTTACACGGATTTGCTGTTATCGCTCTATTATATGATGGCAGTTTATCATTACAGGAACTTGCGTATAGGCGCGAGATTCCTCGCCTGATTGAAATATCTGTTCAGGCAGAGGAAAATAGCGAAGAACTAGTAAAAGGAATTGGCGATTTGCGCAAAAAAGTCGCTGATCTTCAAAGCAAAGAGAAAGAAGGCATAATAAAAAACTCTGAAAAGATAAAATTGCCTTTTCTTTCCAAAGAGCTTCTTGTCTTAGAAAAAGAAAAAATGAAGCTCTCAAAGAAACAAAGAGGCGAACTAGTAGAGAGATTTTCCCCAGATAATGATTTAATCTGGGCACTTAAAAGAGTTTGGCAGGATATTTTTTGGCAGAATTATGTTTTGCCGATTTATAATTATTTTACAAAAAAAGGAGGTGATCAAAAAAATAATCCCGCGATAAAATAAAGCGGGATTATTAAAAAGGGCAGAAGCAACAACTGCCCTTTTTTATTTTGGCATTTTATTTTTTTTATGTTATAATCAGAACAATGCAAAAATCAAATCTCAAAATGCAAAATGACAAAGAAAAATTCAAAAAGGATTTTATAAAAAGATTGAAGAAAAAATAATTTTACATTTTGAATCGCATTTTGATTTTTGAGATTTGATTTTTGATTTGTTATTACATGAAACAATTTGTTGTTCCTCAATTTATTACCGTTGAACCTAAAATTTTAGGTCCGATTACGGTGCGCCAGTTTGTTATGCTGATGACTGCCCTGCTTACATCAATAGTAATTTATAAATTTGCTGATTTTACGCTGTTTCTTGCTTTATCGGCTTTTGTGTTCGGAATAGCCGGCGTTTTCGGATTTATGAAAGTCAATGGCCGCCTGATCCATTATTTTTTGCTGAATTTTATCCAAAATTTAATGACTCCGAACAGAAGAGTATGGTGCAAGGATTTCGGCATTGAGGAGATTAAAAGCAGAATTAAAAAGAAAGAAAAAGAAGATATTGCCAGTCCGACCGTAAAAATATTAAAGAAATCAAAATTATCAGAACTGTCTTTAATTATT
>JAGLTA010000108.1 GCA_023135505.1 Candidatus Parcubacteria bacterium
GCGATTTTACAAATAGATAAAAAAGTTGTATACTTATGATGAATAAATTTTTAAAAGATTAAATTTAGCAAATAAATTTATGTTAAAAAACGCTAAAATAGTTGAAGGTTCGCGCGCTGTCGCCGAAGTTGTCAATTTGATAAATCCTGCCGTAGTGAGTGCTTACCCGATCACTCCGCAGACGCACATTGTGGAGGATCTGGCTAAATTTAAAGCAGACGGCAAAGCGAATTATGAATATGTCCGCGCGGAAAGCGAATTTGCGGCAGCGTCAATTGTTTTGGGCGCGTCCGCGCTCGGTCTTCGGACATACAGCGCAACAAGTTCGCAAGGGCTTCTTTTGATGGCGGAAGTTATATTTAATATAGCAGGGATGAGGTTGCCGATTGTTATTACTTGCGCGAATCGCGGAGTATCTGCTCCGATAACTATATGGAACGACCATCAAGACGCAATGTCTATTCGCGATGCTGGGTGGCTGATGTTTTTTGCGGAAAATTTACAGGAGGCAGTTGATCTGCATCTGCTGGCCTTTAAAGCCGCTGAAAAATTAAAATTGCCGGCAATGGTAAATATGGACGGTTTTATTTTAACCCATACTTATGAGCCCGTTAATATCCCGACCAAATCGCAAGTTAATAAATTTTTGCCAAAATACAAGCCAAAAGCAGGCGATTATCTTGATGTAAAAAATCCGCGCAGTTTAGGATGTTTTGCTGCGCCGAGCCACTACTTGGAAATTCGCGAAGAGTTGCACAATGATTTAAAAGATAGCAAAAGTTTAATAAAAAGCGAGTTTAAGAGATGGCAAGAAGTTTGTAAAGTCATAAAGTCCGTAAAGTCTAAAGTCCATAAAGTCAAAAGTCAAAAGATTAAAATTATTGATTTGAGTTTAGTGGAATATTATGGGGCTAAAAATCCCGAAGTTATTTTTATCGCTATGGGCTCGGTTGTCGGAACCATTAAAGATTTTATTGAAAAATCAAATGATAAAATCGGGGTTTTAAAAATAAGAACATTCAGACCTTTTCCAAAAGATGAAATAATTAAAATTTTAAGCAAGGCGAAATACGCCGCTATTTTAGACAAAAGCGTCTTTTTGGGCGAAGAGGGGATACTTGCGGCGGAGATAAAATCAGCGGCTTATAATAAGATTAAAACTAAAATCCAAAGTTTTATTATCGGTCTGGGCGGACGGGATGTTACGGCAGATACTCTGAAAGAGATTATTAAGTTAGTAAAGAAAAAAGATAATAAAGCAAAATTTATCGGAAAAATTTAAAAGTATTTTAATTATTAAATATTATGAAACAAAAAATTTTATTCTTTTTTTTATTTCTGTTTGCGCTGCAGATCGCTGTCCCTGCTGCTGTTTTTGCGCAAGATACAATTAATTTTGATCCCGAAGTAGTAATTCCAGGAATGAAAACAACTACTTCTGGCACTGCTGAGACAATAGTTATTGATAGCGGAGGCGATGCGATCAGGGGATATATTTCTAATTTTTATAAATTTGCGATCGGATTGACGGGAATTTTAGCAACAATAATGTTCGCGGTAGGCGGTTTGATTTGGCTCACTTCCGGAGGAAGCGCGACTCAGGTCGGCAAAGCAAAACAGTTAATTCTTGGATCTGTGATTGGTTTAGTTTTAGCGCTCGGCTCTTATGTGATACTTAATTCAATCAATCCTAATATAGTTAATCTGCATTGGGGAAAGCAAATTTCAGCTTTAGGGAATATCGGGGTAGGCTGCGCCTGGGTGGATAGAACTTGTAAAGATATTTATGAAAAAGAAAACGATGGTTCTTGCGGAGTGAAGCCAACAGCAAAAGCAAAGAGCGCAGAAGGTTGGCATTGCTGTTGCGCGAAAGATAGCAATCCAGAAACTGTTGCAGGAAAAATATGTATTGATAAATTATCAGCGTCGGCGAGAATTATTTATAAGGCTATTAGTACTGACGATAGGCTGAATTTATTAACAACTAATTTGAAAAAAGAAAAATGCGACGAAGAATGTAAAAATAAAGACGGAGTTAGAGCGTATGAACTTATTGATTATAAAGATGATTATTTTGTTTGCTGTGATTGCGTTCAAGATTTTGAAGAATCAGGAAATATTTCGTGCAAAGGAGACCCGAGTGCTTGTGATAATATTAGTGAAACAAAAAAGTATACTTGTTGGGAAAATGATTATTTTTGCAGACCTTGCGAATTAACAAATCATGATTGTTCGGAAGATTATGAATGTTGCGGTCATGGAATTACTGGTCATGGGGATTGTAGTTTATTTGGAAAGTGCAAATAATAAATTGTAATATATTTAAATTATCTTTAAATTTTATTTGTTTATTTTAACGCAAAATCCGCAAGCGCGCGTAATTGACACTAATTTTGAATTTTATTATTTGTCACCCTGAATTTATTTTAGGATTTGTGTTTGTTGTTCACTATATTATGATTAAGAAGTATAAAGTAAAAATTCAGAATTTTTTTGTATGATTATAATTTAGCGACAAGTAATGACAGATTCCGAAATAAATTCGGAATGACAATTTAAGCATTCGGTAATTTAATGAAAATTTAATAAAATTTATATGTCCAAACAGAAAAATCAACAACTTGAAACTCTGCGGCATAGCTTGTCGCACATTATGATGCAGGCGCTGGAGCGGCTGTATAACGCTATTCCCGGGGTCGGTCCTGCGATTGAAAACGGATTTTATCACGATTTTGACTGCGGGCGCCAAATTATTGAATCGGACTTACTGAGGATAGAAGAGGAGATGAAAAAAATTATTAAAGAAAATTTAGCGATTAAAAAAGAAGAGATGAAAATTGATAAAGGGATTGAATTTTTAAAAAATAAAAATTATAAATATACCGCTGAAATGGCGGAGGATTTAAAAATTGAAGGCGAAACAAAAATTAGTTTTTACAAGCAGGGCGATTTTATAAATATGTGCAAAGGTTATCACTTAGCGTCAACTGGAAAAATAAATTCAAATTCTTTTAAATTAACAAAATTGGCTGGCGCTTATTGGAAGGGCGATGAAAAAAACAAGATGATTCAGCGGATTTATGGGGTCGCTTTTAATGATAAAAAAGAACTGAAAAAATATTTAAAGATGATTGAGGAGGCGGAGAAAAGGGATCATCGGAAGATCGGCAAAGAGTTGGATTTGTTTTGTTTCTCTGATTTAGTCGGCTCAGGGCTGCCATTGTTCGCGCCAAAGGGCGTAATTATTATTGATGAATTAAAAAAACACATTGAAACTGTTTGTAGAAATTATGGCTTTGAAAAAGTTATGACGCCTCATTTAGCAAAAATCGATCTTTATGAAATTTCCGGGCATGCGAAAAAATTTAGCGATGAATTATTTCATGTTTCATCGCAAGGCGGTCATAAATTTGTAATGAAACCTGTCCAGTGTCCGCATCAGACACAGATATATGCTTCAAAAATTCGTTCATACCGTGATTTGCCGATAAGATATATGGAATCGGAAAAGCAATATCGCGCCGAGAAAAGCGGAGAAGTAGGAGGATTAAATAGGGTTTACGCGATAACAGTTGAAGACGGACATTCATTTTGCAGAGTAGATCAAATTAAAGACGAGGTAAAATGCATGATAAATATAATAAAAGATTTTTATGAAGCTCTCGGGCTTTGGAAAAATCATTGGGTGTCTCTTTCTGTAAGGGATTACAGCCATCTTGAAAAATATATCGGCGAAACTAAAGATTGGAATAAATGCGAGAAAATATTAGAAGAGATAGCGGAAGAGATGAATTTAGACGCAAAAAAAATAGAAGGAGAAGCTGCCCTGTATGGTCCGAAATTAGATTTTATGTTTAAAGACTCATTAGGCAAAGAGATACAGATTCCAACAGTGCAATTGGATTTTGCAACTCCAAAAAGTTTTAATTTAAAATATACGGACGAAACAGGAAAAGAAATGCCTCCTGTTATGGTTCATAGAGCCATACTTGGCTCTTATGAACGTCTTTTAGCTCTGCTTATTGAGCATTATGCTGGCGCTTTTCCTGTCTGGCTGTCGCCAACGCAAGTAAAAATTATTTCCGTTAGCGAAAGCCATATTGAATATTGCAGAAAATTGGCGCAAGAATTTAAGGAAAAAAATATTAGGATTGAAATTGATGAAGCGAACGAAACAGTCGGCAATAAAATTAGAAAAGCGACGCAAGAAAAACCGCCTTATATTTTAGTAATAGGCGACAATGAAATGAATTCAGACAGATTAAATGTCCGCGATCGCGGGCAGAGAGAATCGCGGGAAATTAGCAAACAGAATTTTATAGAGGAAGTTTTAGACAAAATAAATCAAAAGAAATGATTAAGCCATTTTCTAATTACAGCGGCAATATCGATATTGTTTTAGATTTTCATTTTATGGGACAGCTTTCGCCGCGAGACATAAAGGAGGAAACGGAAATTTTTATCAGCAAAGCAATTGTTGATAAATTAAAAAGAGTAAGAATAATTGTTGGAATAGGAAGCCATTCTAAAAAAGGCGGAATAGCGAAAAAAACAGTTTTGAAAGTTTTAGAAAAATTGCAAAGCAAAAATATTATTACGAATTATGTTTCAGAGGAAGAAAAGGGGATAATTGATGTAGAAATTTAATTTTAATATTTATGGATTTGAAATCAAAAATTGAAAGTTTGTTGTTTGCTTCAAATAAACCGCTGCCGCTTGGCAAAATATCTAAATTAGTTAAAGTGAACAAAAAAAGTGTTCAGTCAGAATTGGAAAATTTAGTTAAAGATTATAACGAACGCGGCGGCGGAATTGTTATTATTCAAAATTTATCAAGTTATCAAATGGCGACAAATCCAAAAAATTCAGATATAATCAAAGATTTTTTAAAGGATGACGCGGTAAGCGAGCTGTCTCAGCCGTCCCTGGAAACCCTCACGATTATTTGCTATAAAGGGCCTATTTCCAAGCCAGAATTAGAACAGTTAAGAGGAGTTAATTGCAGTATGATTTTAAGGAATTTAATGATTAGAGGATTAGTTGAAAATAAGGGCGGAGGAGTTTTAAATAAAGATAAGAATACTGATAAATTCGCGAAAGATGAGTTGTATTACAATATTACGATTGATTTCTTGAAATTTTTAGGCGTAAAGTCTATTTATGAATTGCCTGAATACGAAGAATTAAGCAAATAATAATTTATGCCGATTGTTTTTATCTTAATTTTACTTATAGGAAATATTAATTTTAGTCAGCCGATAAATCAGAACGCTGATATTTTTTTTGCGCCGATTAAAAAAAACAGCGAAATCGTCGGTGTCGCTGTTAGCGCAAAAAGCGTTTTAGCGATTGATAAAAAAAGTGGCAAAATTTTATTTTCAAAAAATCAAGACAGAATTCTGCCGATCGCAAGCATTACTAAATTGATGTCAGTTTTAGTTTTATTGGATAAAAATTTGGATTTGGAAAAAGAGGTTAAAATTCACAAAGAGGATAAAAGAATCGGCGGCAGAATATATTTAGGATACGGGGAAGTAGCGACAGTTGAGAATTTATTAAATTTAGCGTTAGTCGCATCTGATAATCAAGCTATTATAGCTTTAGTTAGGAGCGCTGGCTTTAGTGAGCAAGAATTCATTAAATCAATAAACGAAAAAGCCGATGAAATCGGTATGTTAAAAACAGAATTTTTTGATCCGACAGGGCTGGACTTGCGAAATGTTTCAACTGTTAAAGATTTAGC
>JAGLTA010000109.1 GCA_023135505.1 Candidatus Parcubacteria bacterium
TCTTTTGCTTCTTTTGCTTCTTTTATTTCTTCTTCTTCTTTAACTATGCTTGCTTCCTTGACTTCAACTTGCGGATTCTCTGCCGGTATTTCTTGTTCAACAGCATCCGTCTCTTTAGTTATCGGATTTTCAATTATTTCACTTTCAACTGGCGGTTCGCTTTCATCTTTCTGCTCGTTCTCTGCCGAAGCCATTGCCAATTTCGCGCCGCTTGCGCCTCCGAAAATTTGCACTAAAACATTGGTTTTCCTTCCATTTATAACCCCTGTTATTACGGCCAAGCCGACATCTGAATATTTATTGTTTAAAATGTTTTTTTTATGCGTCTCTGAAAGCATTAAAGCTTTATGCGCGGTCTGTGCTGAAGTAAAATTCATCGCTAAATTCTCGCCGACAAACAGATAAGCGTACTCTGATCTGTTGACAAAATCCCAAGGCATGCTGCCGTCAGGGCTTTTATGCGCGAAATAATCTTTTTCAATCATATCTTGCGCCTTGGCAAGAGCCGCTTTATTTAAAACAGGATTGCTTATTAACTGTCCCGCGCCATTGTTTTTTCTGTCAACATTAATTAATTCTAAAATATTTTTAGCAATCAATTCTGACATTTTCGCCTGATTCGGATAGATAAAAAACAGATAGCCCGTCACTGACATTTTAATAATAACCAAAACCGCGGCGATAATCGCCAAAGATTTAACTCTTAAAATTTTCGGCCTATGCCCGTTCTCTTCGCTCGGTATAAAATATTCTTTAAAAATAGAGCCTGAATCACAGCAAAATCTTTTAAACCCCTCTTTTCCGTTTGCCAGCTCCTCTATTTCATCTTTTTCCTCATCTAAAAAATCTTTAAAATTGCCATAAATTCTTTTGCTTTTCTTAAATTTAAAAAATGGCAATTTAGCAAAAAATTTCCGCAAAACTAAAAAATGTTTTTTAAAACCATTGTTTATTTTTTTAAAAAATTTCATATGGATTAAACTTATCGCGAAACTAATTATTTTATAGACTTTTGACTTTACAAACTTTATTGACTATTTTTATTATAGCAAAAATTTAGATAATTGCTATAAATAATCTGCAACAGCGCGGGAATTAAGTAATAATCCTAATTTTAACTTTTTTATTATTTTCCTCCGCGCTTTCAATATAATTAAAATTTAATTTTATTCAAAATGCCGTGCTCTATACTAATAAAATCACCTGAAAAAGGTGATTTTACAATAATACTCGCTATCTTGCAAGAATGCATAAAGAATTTTAATAATCTTTTAAAATTTCAAGAATATTTTTTGAGAAATTTGAAAATTCATCTTTTGATTGTTTTAAATTTTCTTTTGTGCCCTTAACGCTCTCAAATCCGTCAATTAACGGATCAAGATTAAAAATAGCTTTATTTTTTATTTGAGCAAGAGGCGGCAATTGACCATAATCTTTAATAAGAGCAAGCGGATTTTTCCAAGATTGCTCCACCAAGCCATTGCGGCAATGTTTTTCAGAAAGATATTTTTTAATAAATTCAGGAATTTTAGCAATCCATTCCTCATTGCTTTTAATCGGTTTTTTGGAATATTGATTATATGAATTTATAACATAACCGATAAATAATCCTTCGCCATCTAACACCTTATTATGCGGCACGCCCTTATCTTTGGCTAAAACTTTTGCTGTTTTTTTCCAATTATCTTTCCATCCTTCAAAAGTATTCCCTAAATTTTCAATTCCTTGAACAGAAAAAGCGTCTGGCATAAGCGGAGTTATAAAGTAATCAGAACCTAAAAAAATTACTCTGTTTAAAAGGCTTAAATTCGGAGAAGTATCTATTATAAAAATATCGATCTCTTCTGACAGGCCTTTTTTAGTTAAAAATCTATCAATAGCGCTAGTGCTAAAAAATCCTCTTTCTGAACCTTGCGCTGCTTCGCCATACGCTGAAATAAGAGAATTTTCATATTCAGAAAGTTTTAAACTTCCTGGAAGTATAAATAGATTATTTGAATCTCCGATTCTTTCAAATTGCACGCTTGTATCAATATCAGCGCCGCCTCTTACTACGCCTTGCAAAACCGTATATATTGTTTTTTGACTATCTGAAAAAATATTTTTTTCAAAAATTGATCCAAGTGAAAACCGAGAAAGATTACACTGAGAATCTAAATCAACTAGCACCGTTTTATAACCCATTTCCGCAAATTTAACTGCGGTGTTATATGCTAATGTGGTTTTTCCAACACCTCCTTTGTTATTAAAATAAACAAGTTTTTTTGTTCGAGTAAATTTCATATTTATATAATAGGCTACTTTTTAATTAAAGTATATCAAGATTTAGAAATATTGCAATGATTCTTTTGAACCATAAAATTTAGATTAAATAATTGCCAAACAAAAAAATCCTCACAAAGACATTTCATAAAATTGCTAAAAAATCAATCCTTAATCAGCTCCGCTATTATTACCAGCCGATTTTTCTGCGAATAGATCGGATCGCAAGTGAACAGAGTCAAAGTCGGCTTTTCTGTCTTCTCTAAAATTGACAGATCGCGCGGATTAACTGTTTTAATCTCCTTTATCTTATAATAATAATCTTTTTTCTGCCAAATTACTGACACAATATCCCCTGTTTTAAGCTTATTAAACAGATAAAAAGTCAGATTGCTCGGAGGCAGATATTTAAAGCGGTGCCCTGTAATCACTGTATTTCCTGCTTTATCTGGCGTTGAGCTTCCTGGTATCCGCCAGGCTCCGCGCGACAGCGCCAAATCTTCGCTTGCTGAATCAATAATTGGCGCGTTTACTCCGATTTTAGCAATAATTACGCGGTTAGTTGAAATATTGTATTCTGACTGTGACGCGGAATAAGCGGCGTCTGACTGGACCTGCGGAAAATCAGCTTCTTTTTCCGCCTGTTTTTCTTGATTATTCTGTATGTTTTCTAAAACCAGCGACTCGTTTTTTATAATCTCGCCTGTTTTTTGCTTTACAGTTTCAAAATCCTGCCAGTCAATCTGCGAATATTCGCCTTGATGAGATAATCTGTATTTTATTGTCGGATAAAACGGCAAAACTATTAAATAAATTATAATGCCGATAACTAAAAACTCTAGCGTGAAAACTAGAGTTTTTATTACCCTTTTTTTATTTATCTGAAACATAAATTATCACAAATACTTTTTTCTTAATATTATCGCGGAAGCAGATATGGAAATAAGCGCTAAAACCAAAATCATAAGCTCTTTTACGCTAAATCCGGTCGGCGGCAATTCAATATTCACATCAGCAGAAGCGCTGATAGGTTCGTGGTTGTCAGCGCTGGCTTGCGCTATGTTCGCATATATTCCAGTTGCCGCAGCCGTGCCGATAGAAACTTCATATTCCATAGTTCTTTCCTGTCCCGGCTCAATATCTCCAATCTGCCAAGTTTTTGAAGCGCCGCCTCCGTCAATAAAGGAAAACTCTGCTGGCAAAGTATCAATTAACACTGCATTGTAAGCTGCCATATTGCCAATATTGGCTATATTTACTTTATAAATCACAGCATCGCCAGAATTTATAAAATCCTTATTAACTGTCTTGCTAATTGTCAGCTCAGGCGCGCCTTCTTCGCCCAAGACAATCGGTCCGCAGCAGTCTGCCATATTAAATAATAATTCCTTGCCAATGGCTTCGGGAGAAGCGCTGGAAATCGGCTTGAAGTAATAAAGAGTATTTCCATCTAAATTTTCAATAACCATTGAATGAATTGTCACTTTATCAGTGCTTGTGGCAGTAGAGTTTGCGTAACCGTAATTTGGCGGCAAACCAGTTGATGGCGGATGCGATTCTGTGTCATATACTACGCGGCTGGTCGCATATTTATTCGTCCGCCAACTAACAAGAACGGAAGTTTCTGATGTGCAGGATACCTGCTCGTCATGAACCGTCAGATAAGTCTCGCCGCCTCCTCCTCCGCCTCCTCCTCCGCTTAATTTACAGTTAGCATCGCAGGATTTTCCGCTTGGAACGCCATCACTGCCATCACATTCCTCGTAGCCGTCGTTACTAGGTCCGCCGAGCAAAGCATCATTCGGGCTTTGTTTAATGCCGTCGCCGCAATAAGTATCAGGTCCGCCTTGCCCCGGCTTATAATTGCCAAAATTATAATTCACTTGCTCGCCTTGATTTATAGTAAATTCATAATATGGCGGATCAATAGGCGCTGTCGCTGTCCATTCATCTTGCAAAACTTCTCCTAATATATAATTTTCTGTTTCTATATCAGTAAAGCAATAATGTCCTGCCGGATCTGAATCTGTTATTCTATGATCTACCAAAACAGACTGCTCAACTATTTTATAAATTTTAATTGTTAAACTTCCTGTATTATTCGGATAATGCGTATCATAAATTAAGAATTCAACTGTGCTGCTGGAACCTGCCATATTTACAGAATAAATATGATCTTCTGAATAATCCCCCCAATCAACTTCTGCCCCGTCTACTAATAAATTCAATAAAATTGTACCATAACTTTCATAACCTCTTACTGAATCAGTCCAAGGCAAACTGCTGCTGGCTTGATAATCATCCTGCGAATATTTAGCGTCAGCCTCAATATCCTCAGGGCTCTCGCCTCCGGCAAAATAAGTGCCGCTTGCTTCAATTCTATAATTATCGCCGCTATTTAAAACAATATTAGAGGTTGTAGCAGCGCTATCTATGGCATAAACCGTTACTATATCAACTAATTGTTCCGCGTCCTGTTTTTTAAATAAATTAATATTCCAGCCGGAAAGCCCATAATCGTCGTTGTTCATTTCGCCATCTTGATTATTATCATAAAATTTATACCCGCAGATTGATGTTAATCTTTGATTTAAGAAATATATAATAGGAACTGGATTAGACTCTCCGACAACCACAGTAATTGAGCCGTCGCTTTCAAGGATTCCGTTGCCTGACGCGCCTGTTTGGATCCATCCGTCTTTCATCTCCTCGCTGAAATTATATTCGCCGTATGGCGCATTTTCAATTACTACGCAATTGCCATCTTCAGTATAAGTGTCATCATTCATATAGAAAGACCAGCCGTCAACAAAAGGTTCGCCATTATCTAAATTGCCGTCTCCGTTTAAATCTTCTTGTTTGCATATTGTAATTGAGCCTGTCTCTTTTGTATAATAGTTGGCGAAATCAATAGTAGTGGTCGCTTCTCCTGCTGGAAGATTAAAATAATAGAAAGTTTGATCGGCAGGCAATGTTTGAGACCAATTTACTTGCTGAACTTCTGTTACTCCGTAATTACCTGAATCTAAGCCGGCAAACTCATAGCATCCGTTGCTAGTAGTCGTTGTGGCTATCAATGAGCAAGCTCCTGGATCGCCTGAATCTAAAGTATCTAACTGGCTAATTGGCAAAGGTTCTCCTGAAGGCAGGTATGGGCATCCTATCAATTGTATATCCCAGCCGTTCATTGTGTCTTCGTCTTGGTCAATTATGCCGTTGTTATTAACATCATTGTATTTACAGCCAGAAATTGAAGAATAATTATCACTATCAATATCAATGGCAATGTCGCAGCCAAAATCGCCGGAAGAGTCAACCACGCCATAGCCATGCTCCTGCGCAACCATGCCCGCGATAGCTGGAGTTCTTAAATGCACTTGCCAAGTGTCAATTATATCATTTTCGCTTACCCATGCGCTTGTTAAAGTGTCTAATGGATTATCAGCATCCATGCTTGAAATAGTAAGATAATCGCATAGATCGCGGTAGCATTTTTCATAATCTGCCGGATTATTGCGGCAATATTCTTTATCTGCTTCAAGCAGCGGCTTTGGATGAGTGGAAATAGAATAGTTATCAGGATTTCCCGTATTTACAAATTCAACAGTAAAATACTCGTCAGCTTCTTCTCCGGGGAAACGCAAGCCGAAATCAAGATGGCTGATAGTAAATTTCAAATTTTCAAGATTTGCCAAAACATTAACCATAATGCTTTGCAAAGAAACAACGCTTGCTAACAAAAACAATACTAAAACAAAAACACGAATATGCCTTGTCCATTTACGGAAAAGTTTTTTCTTCGGTTTAAGAAAATTTATCTGATTTTTGTTTTTGTATAAATTCATAAATATATCTAATCAATATTTATTGTTTAATTATTATACTTGCTCTGTATTATTATCTCCTCCGCTGGTATCACTGGCATTATCTGGGCTGTCATTACTGCTGGCTTTTTCTCCGCTATCTTGGCCGCCTGTATCAGCTGGCTCGTCCGCGCTATCTGCGCCATCCGCGCAGATATCATCTGTTCCGATTTCCTGATCATCTTGATCGCCGCCGGCGCCAATATCCGCACCATCATCTTGCCCGCTGGCGGTAGTTGGATCTCCGGCATCGCCAGCATCCGCGCCGCCGTCATCTGTTGCTTCATCTTGTGTTCCGCCGTCTTGGCCGCTGGTATCAGCTGGATCGCCTTCATCCGCTGGCTCTCTGTCGCTATCTACGGTATTATCTAAGCCGTCACTGCCACCAATTTCACTTGAACTATCGCTGGCGCCTGTTTCGTCATTAGTATCGCCTGTTTCATCCGAATCGTCCGCGCCGCTATCTTGCGAACTGGTATCAGCTGAATCGCTTTCATCGGCGCCGCTATCGCCTGTTTCGGCTGTATCGCCTGAATCATCGCTGGCGCTTGTTTCGGTTGTGGCAGCGCCTGCGTCATCATCTGCTCCTTCGTCTTGTGTTCCGCCGTCTTGGCCGCTGTCGTCTTCCCCGCCGTCATCATCAACCGAATCATCGCTGTCATCATAAGCATCGCCATCGCCGGTTTCAGCTATGTCATCGTCATCTTCTTCGCCGTCTTTATCAGCGCCATCGCCTTTATCTTCATCGGTTTCATCTTCGGTTTCATCTCCATTGATTTGTCCTGAGTTATTAGCTGTCTGATCGTCTGTATCATCTGTTGGATTGCCTTCTCCTGTTTCACTAGAATCTCCCGCAAGCGGTCCTGCCGCAGCCGATTTCGGAACTGCCCCTAATTCTTCCGAAGCGCCTGTTGAAACTGAACTTGATCCTGCTGAAAAATCTTGGTCTTCTGTTGTGTATTCTTCTAACATATTTGGCGCGGCAGGAGTAGGAATAGGATCAACCCATTCGCCTGTGCCGTCTGGAATGCGGGCATAAGACTTATTTTCAGGCACTAAACTACTGCCGCTTCCGGCTGAATCATCGTAATTAGGATCATCTGGCGTTGGCGTTAATGAATCATAATCGCTGCCGTCATAAGCGTAGCTGTCAAGCGGATTATCATTATAATCAAAGAAGTTAATCGTGTCATTATCATTGTTTAAAGAAAAATTATGCGAGGTGCAGCTGTCTCCTTCTCCTTTGCGATAGACTACCAAAAAATCGTTCGGTCTTATCATAACGCCTCCTGTATTAGTGCGGCAAGACTCAACATCAATCCTATTGCCTTCATCGTCGGTCAAATAATAGCCGCTTAAATCAACTGAATAAATCGCGGACAAATTATATAATTCAACCCATTCGCCGTCAGGCATAGCAGCCGCGTCATCGTCGATAGGATTAGGCAAGAATTCATTAAGAACTACGCCAGGACACAAAGGACCGCCATTTCTGCTTTCGCCGGTAATAATCAAGAAATCGTTGAAAATCATGCCAGGTCCGACAGGAGCTGAACAACTAGTATGAATTTGAATATGCTCAACATCATCAACATAGATAATAATTTCTGTTCCTAATGTAGGATGCACGCCCCATGTTCCGACAAAACTGAATTGCTCGCCTGGGTTTACCGTGCTGTTAAATACGGTTTCTCCGTCGTTTTTCTGAACCACTTTAATTACTGCGGTTGAAGTGCTGTTATATTGCATAGTTAGGCTTGTTATTTTGCCGTCGCAAGGACCGCATTGCTCTATTAAGCAGCCAGAATCGCAGCCGTCGCCGTCAATCATATTTCCGTCATCGCATTGTTCGCCCGGGTCAACTATGCCATCGCCGCAAAATGAATCGCAATACACGGCTGAAACATCGTAAGTTTCGCTCATAATCGCGCTTTGCAGCAATTCGCCGTCTCGTTCATGGCAAGTTCTCGCTTTGACAGTCGCGCTGTATATTAAAGGAAATGAACCTGAATACAGCGAGCCATTAGGCGCGTAGCAGTCCGGATCGCTGCCGTCAATAGTATAATAAATAGTTGTAGTTGTTCCGGTTAAGGTTGAGCTTAAAGTTACAACTAGGCTGCCGTCGTTGCAAAACTCTCCGCTCGGCGGATCAATGCTCGGAACATCATTAACAATTTCCGCTGTAACATTGATAATATGAGCTTCAAAAGCGTTAAACAACTGCGCCTGCGAAACAATAAAAAACATAGCTAAAATACTAACGCAAACCAGTTTAGCCAGCTTTTTTTTGAAAAAAATTATTCTGCTTTTTCGCTTTTGTATTTTATACATAGGTATAAAATTTATATTAATCATATTTATTTTCTTGTTATTTTCTTGTTATTTGCGATAATTTTCCTAAAAACGGAATTCTAATCGGCTTATTTTTAAAATTCAGCGTTTTGCCGATCAGCTTGTCATATTCAATCGGCTTGTCTTTTATATTATTGGCATCGCCCTTAGTGATGAAAGTATCTTCTTTTAATTCAATTACTCTGTGGATGGTAAACCCTTTTTCATTCGCGTAAACCACTATGTCGCCTATTTCAATATCATTTTTGCCGCTAGTGCCTTTGATTAAGATCAGATCGCCTTTTTTCAACGCTGGCCACATTGAACTTGATGTTACGGAAGCAATCGGATATTCGCTGTTTAGCATTTTTTTCAGCGCTTCTGGAGTTCCCCAGACAATCAGCGCGAAGACTAAAATATAAACTGTCCATTCTAAGATTGTTTTAATTGCTTTTTTCATTTTTACCATACTTTCGGCGTTTTAAAGATCCAGACATAGCCGGTGTACTTTTCTCCGATTGGCGCTGATACAGGCATATACAAACTGAATTCCAATTTCTTTTCATCTCCTTTTTTCATTGTAAAATTATTCTCGCTTAGTTTGACTAATTCCGCTATTGAGCCGAATTTCAAAACAGATACGAAGGTGTTAATCCCGTCGGCGTTTAAGGTAATATACCGCGTAGCAGCGGTATCGGCTGACAGATCCCCGAAATCCAGCCGCTCATCAGTCGGATTAACTCCGACTTTTTTCTCGCCTTCTATGACTAAAACTTGCGCGCTGTATTTGTCGGCAACGGCAATCTGAATGATGATGATAAAAACTAAAGCGGCAGCAGCAGTCCAAATTATTCTTTTCAGCGTTATTTTTTTAGGTTTTTCATTCTTCTTCTCCGTGATAGCTTTGTCAATTGAGCTGACTGGCGCCGGCTCTGCGCGATTTTCTCTGTTTTGTGTCTCCATATATTTATATTAAAATTTATATAATAATTTTTAGGCTTTATGTTAAAAATATCAATATCTATCAATAAATTTATAAGATTGGGTGGTTGGGGCAAGATAACGCTTTTATGTTATGCCCCAACCGAAGTTTAAACAATTATTCTTAAAGAATGTCTGTGGTGATAATCTGCCGGTCTGTCCATTTTGAGCCGCGCTGTAATTTTATCTTTGCATTCTTGGCATAACTTTTCGCCTTTTTGTATATCTGCGCCGCACATGTCGCAGCGCGTCTTTTTTTCTTCCACTTCTTTTTCTTTTACTTTTCTTAGCGCCTCATCCTCCCTTTTTTTAAACTCATTGTTGTCCGCCATTTTTTTCCTCCTTTGTTTGTTTTTGTTTATCTGAAATTCACCTTTTAAGGTTTTATTTTAAATAAAATCCTAAAGGGTAAACTCCATTAAAGAGGATAAAGAAAATTTAAATTAAGAAATTTTTAAAAGGGCTGGAGTTGAGGCAAATAACTTTTGCAATCTGCCTCAACGGATTATTACATTCCTAGCGCCTTAAGTTGGAACCATATATTTTCTAATTCATCGTCTTTAAAAGAGAGTATACACCAGCGGCATGTTGGCTGCCCTCCTTCTTTGGGCACAGGATCTTCGTCTGTTAGATGCGTGTCGCAATCAACGCAGCTTATTGCTGCTTTTCCATTTTTTCCCATTTTTCTATCCTCCTTTTATTTTTCGGTTTTTAATCCTCTAATCTCCCCCGCTCCAATTTTTTCTAAACTGGGGCGAGGATGCATTAGGGGATTAAACTAGAAAATATCAGTTACTTCAATCCATAAATCGCATCCGAAATCTGAACTTTCTGATTCGGCAGGCAATATATAGTCGTCAGGATTAGCGTCTGGATTGTGATCATGAACAAAATCCGCGTAATCTTGAGCGCACATTCCGTCAAAACAAGGAACTGCTAAATCAATAATCCACTCATCAGCTAAATCAGTGTCTTTATTTATTGTCCCGACTGCGACAGAAGACGGATCGTTCGGATCATGAAAAGCAGGTACTCCTAAGTCGCCGGGCTCTTCGTATGCTGGGATTTTAGATAAATAAGGACAAAGCGATTCATAACAGCAATTTAGATCGCTTGGATTATCATGGCAATATGCTCTAGCGTCATTAATGGTAATCTCCGGCGAATAAAGAGGCTCGCATTCCGCGATAGGCGGCCAGATTGGCTTTGGCTTTTGAACAATCTTATAATCAATATTCAAAACCCTTCTTTGATCGCTTGCGCAAAAAGATTCACTGCTGCTAATCCAAAGCCGCTTTTCCATATACTCCTGCGGAAAAACTGTGCCAAAAGTTAATTCCTCAGGAGGAAGAATCCTTAAGGCATTTTCAATATGCGCTGTTACATTAATGACATGCGCCTCAAAAGCAGACATTAAAGGCAGGGAAACAATAATTGCTGATACTGCCAATAGTGGCAGAATGATTTTTTTGCTTTTCTTTTTCATATAATTATTACTCTCCTTATAAATTAATAACTCGTCTAAATCAATAATTAACCGTTTGGTGTTGGTGAAATTTCAGTTATCTCAATCCATAAATCACAACCAAAGTCTTGTCCGTCAGGATCACCGCCAAGCACTGGGCAGCCGGCTGGCCAATCTTGCCCTACATAACCTTTAAAAGGAGGAGCTTTTAGATCAATAGTCCAAAGATCCAATAAATCTCCTTCTAGTTTAGATAAAGGACCAGTTGCATCGGGTCCTGGCTTTATACAGTGGGCAGGCGTAGTAGTGGGTCCGTCAACTTTTTCAGGCACATAATAACTAGGATGAGAGGTATCATTATCGTCATCTGGATCAGCATCTACTTTAGATAAGTA
>JAGLTA010000011.1 GCA_023135505.1 Candidatus Parcubacteria bacterium
CCAATATGTGAATGAACTTATACAGCCGCTCTTACCAATTTTTTTATTTGAAACTTTTTAATTTCTGCTATACTATAATTAAAACAATAATATTTTAAATCTATGAATTTAATAAGCGTTAAGAATTTAAAAAAAGAATTTATAACTGGAGATATTATAACTAAAGTCTTGCGCGGAATCTCTTTTGATATTGAGAAAGGAGAATTCGCGGCTATTATGGGACCGTCCGGGTCGGGAAAATCAACCTTGATGCATATCTTGGGATTTTTAGACAAAGCGACATCAGGCGAATATAAATTTGAAAACAGGGGTGTGATCGGATTGGAAGATGACGAGCTTGCGCGCTGGCGGAATGAAAAAGTCGGTTTTGTTTTTCAGTCTTTCAATCTATTGCCACGCTTGACAGTATTGGAAAATGTAAAACTGCCGCTTACCTACTCTAGCCAATATAAAGACGCGTCAATGGATGATCAGGCGAAAAAAATTTTAAAAAAGGTCGGCTTAGAACATAGGATGAGCTATTACACTAATCAAATATCAGGCGGCGAAAAACAGAGGGTCGCTATCGCGCGCGCTTTAGTCAATAACCCTTCTATTATTTTCGCGGACGAGCCGACCGGAAACCTTGATTCTAAATCAGGAATTCAGATAATGGAAATTCTGCAAAAATTAAACAGGGACGGCAATACTATTATTTTAGTCACGCATGAAACTTATACTTCGGAGCATGCCGAAAGGATTATTAAAATCGTTGACGGCAAAATCGTTGATGATTATCAAGTTAAAAACAGAAGAATAGCCCAAGACGGAGAAACGCTTAAGTAAAAAGCGGCTAAGTCCAGATTGATTTGGATTTAACCGCTATAATACTCTATAATTGAGTAGTTCTAGTTTATAAAGATATCTCAATATTTTGACACACGGCTACCGATGAAATGATCACCTCATTGTTTTCGCTATCTAAAAATTTTAGAGATATCCCTTCATTTGTTTCAAAATCAGCGCTTAAGCAAGCGTAAAGAATTGATTCTAAATTTGAAGTTGTTAGGATTAATTCTTGATTCATTTTTAATTTTAAATTCAATCCTAATCCTAAATTTATTCCCGCATTTTCTATTTTTTTTGCGTTCATTTTTACCCCTCCTTTGAATTTTTATCAGCTTAATTGCCAATACATTAAAATAGCAAAAATTAAAAATATGTCAAGAGCATAGCATCTAAACATTTAAACAAAATAACATTTTAACATAATATTTTAATTTTTAAATTTGTCATCCTGAATTTATTTCAGGATCTGTCATTACTTATCGCTAAATTATAATTACGACGATAAATTCTGAATTTTTACTTTGCGCTTCTTAATCATAATATAGCGAATTACAAACACAGATCCCGAAACAAGTTCGGGATGACAGAGGATTTTTTGCGACGATTATGCCGAACGCCGCAGTCCATATCGGAGACTGCGGCGGAGCGAATTAATAATCCTTAATTCTTAATTCATAATTCTTAATTCTAAAAATGTTCAACCAACTCAAACAATCCATCACCGCTTCAATCGCGGTTCTTCTATCAAATAAAATCAGAAGCTTTTTGACTATGCTCGGCATTATTATCGGCGTGAGCGCGGTTATTATTATTATGGCTGTCGGAGCCGGGGCGCAGAGTTTGATTTTATCGCAGATTGAAAGCTTGGGAACCAATATTATCGGAATAATGCCCGGCAAATCAGAAGAGAACAGCCCGCCCACAAGCGCGATGGGAATTATCATAACAACTTTAACTTACGAAGACGCGATGGCGCTAAAAGACAAAGGCAATGTTCCGAATATA
>JAGLTA010000110.1 GCA_023135505.1 Candidatus Parcubacteria bacterium
GGAACCGCTTGCAAAAAAAGATGAAGTGAACAAAAATATTGTTCAGCGTTTTCAAATAATTTTAGCTGGCTCGGAAATGGGGAAAGGGTATAGCGAACTTAATGATCCGATTGACCAAAAAGAAAGATTTGCGCAGCAGCAAAAATTGCGAGAATCCGGAGACGAGGAGGCGCAGATGTTTGACAAAGAATTTGTGGAAGCGCTGGAATACGGGATGCCACCAACTTGCGGATTTGGAATGTCGGAAAGATTGTTTAGTTTTTTAATGGACAAGCCAGCGCGCGAATGCCAGATTTTTCCGCTAATGAAACCTAAAACACGAAACATATAACATGGAACATATAACACATAATAAAATAATGGTGTTTGGGACTTTTGATGTTTTTCACAAAGGGCATAAAAATTTTTTAGGGCAAGCGCGCAAATTCGGAGATTATTTAATAGTAGTTATAGCGCGCGATAAAAATGTTAAAAAAATTAAGGGAGAATTTTCGCAAAATAGCGAGCAAGAAAGATTAGTTGAAATTAAAAGGAGCAGATTAGCCAGCGAAGCGGTTTTAGGAAGCATATTAGATAAATATAAAATTATTAAAAAATACAGACCAGATATAATCTGTTTAGGATACGATCAAAAAATAATAATTAAACAATTAAAAGAAAAATTAAAAGAATTTAATCTGCTGAACACAAAAGTTATTCGCTTAAAAGCGTATCAGACAAAAAAATATAAATCATCAAAATTTAAAATGAATAATTTAAAAGTATGTTAGACATAAAATTTATTCGCGAGAATGCGGACAAAATTAAAGAAGCGGCGAAAAATAAAAATATTGATTTAGATGTTGATAAACTTCTTAAATTAGATATTAAAAAAAGGGAGTTGCAAAATCAAATTGACAAGTTGCGCGCGGAAAGAAACGAACTGGCGAAAATTGGAAAACAGGGAAAGCCAACAGAGGAGCAAATTGAGAAAGGAAAAAAAGTTAAAAATGAAATTGCAAAGATAGAAAAAAAGTTAGAAGTTATTGAAATTGATTATAAAAAGTTGATGTACGCAACGCCGAATATTTTTTCAGAAGATACGCCGATTTGCTTAGATGAATCTGGAAATAAAATTTTGAGAAAGCATGGAGAAATTCCAGAATTTAATTTTAAGATTAAGGATCATATGGAATTAGGAAAGTTCCATAATTTAATTGATACGGAAAAATCAGCCGTTATTTCAGGCGCAAGATTTAATTATTTATTTAATGAAGCCGTGATACTTCAATTCGCTTTAATACAATTTGTATTTCAAACTTTAATAGACAGGAAAATTATTAAAAAATTAGCTGATAAGGTCGGCAATCCATTTGATATGCCGTTTACGCCTGCCATTCCGCCGGTAATTATTAAATCTGAAATAATGAAAAAAATGGATAGGTTTAATCCGATTGAAGACAGATATTATTTAAAAGAGGATGATTCTTTATTTATCGGCAGCGCAGAGCATACGCTCGGTCCCTTGCATATGAATGAAATTTTAAATGAAAAAGATTTGCCGATTAGATATATCGGCTATTCAACGGCTTTTAGGCGCGAAGCAGGCACTTACGGCAAGGATGCGTATGGAATTTTAAGGCGGCATCAATTTGATAAATTAGAAATGGAAAGTTTTATTCAGCCAAAATATGGATTAGTTGAGCAGGATTTAATTATCGCTATTCAGGAATATTTAGTCCAGCAGTTAGAAATTCCGTATCAGGTTGTAATAAAATGCACTGGCGATATGGGGAAACAGGATTTCAGGGCTGTTGATATTGAATGCTGGATGCCTGGGCAAAACAGATACCGCGAAACTCACACTTCTGACTATATGACAGATTATCAAGCAAGAAGGTTAAATATTAAATATAAAGCAAAAAACGGTAAAAAAAAATTAGTTCATATGAATGACGCTACAGCTTTTGCTATCGGCAGAACTTTAATCGCGATTTTGGAAAATTATCAGAAGGCGGACGGCTCAATTTTAATTCCTAAAGTTTTGCAAAAATATATGTGCGGAATTAAAAAAATAGAAAAAAAATAAATATGTTAAAAATTAGAAAATTACAAAAGAAAGATATTAAAGAGATTATTAAAATAATGACTGGCTTCCCAGATGCTTATTCTAAAGATTATATTTCGTCAACAAGGAGGGGAAGCATAAAATGGATTCTGTCTTATATTTTATCTTGCGATGATATTTTTAATTCAGAAAGTTTTGTTTTATTGTCTAATGACAAAATAATCGGGCATATCGCTTATATGAAAGACATAAGGAGTTTTGAAGGTAAGGTTTATGAATTAAGAGCGCTAGCAATAGACAAAGAATTTCAAGGAAAAGGATACGGCAAAAGATTAATTAAATACATTGAAAATGAATTAAGAAAAATTAAAACAGAAATTATTTGGATGCAGACTGGCGGAAAAGACGAAGTTTTATATTACGAAAAGTTAGGGTATAAATTATTATGCGAATGGGAAAATTATTGGGGAGACGGGAAATCCCGTTATGTTATGTTAAAAAATTTAAAATATGCAACAGCCAAATCCAGACAAAAATTTAACAATTAAAATAGATGGCAAAGAATACGCGCGGTATCCAGTGAAAACGCATCTGATTACGCCAGACGATAAAGATCCTGTGGAAACAATTTGTAAATACGCGAAAAATGTCGCCCGAAAAGGCGATACTGTTTTTGTGAGCGAAAAAGTTATAGCCGTGATGCAAGGCAGGTCGTATCAGATAGATAAAATTAAACCGTCAAAAATCGCGGCTAAACTTAGTAAACATGTTTATAAAAATCCTGCTGGAATTGGATTAGCAATGCCAGAAACGATGCAATTAGCGATTGAAGAAGCTGGCTTATTGCGGATTTTGTTTGCGGCTTTTATTGCCGCGATTACCAAACCGCTCGGAATTAAAGGAATGTTTTATAGAATTGCCGGCGACAAAGCGCGATCAATTGACGGACCTGTGCCGTATGCAATTCCGCCTTATAATAATTACGCGAGCAAAGGACCGACAAATCCGAAAAAAATTTCTGAAAATATCAGCGCGAAAATAAATATTCCAGCAGCTATTGTTGACGCGAATGACTTGGGAGTTAGAATTTTAGGAGCAAGCAAAAGTGTTGATAAAAAACTGCTTGCTAAAATTTTAAAAGATAATCCGTTGGGGCAGTGCGACGAATGCACCCCGATCGGGATTGTTAGGGAAATTTAATATGCTTTTGAAAAATAATCCGATCATAAATTTATTTAGATATAATTGGCGGTATTCTGTTGGGACAAAAAAACAGGTGGTGATTTTTATTCTGCTTTCAATTATCGCTAACCTTATTTGGCTATTGGAACCGATAATAATCGGACGCGTTTTTAATTCCATTCAATTTTCAGCAGACGACCCGAAACTTTTAGGATTTATTATAAAAAATTTGCTTCTCTTAATTTTAACAACTGTTGGATTTTGGGTTTTTCATGGAATTTCGCGCGTGATGGAAAATAAAAACGCGTTTTTAGTCAGAAGGAATTATAAAAATGAGATGTTTAATAAAGTGATGGATCTGCCTGCTTCGTGGCATAAATATCATCATTCGGGCGATACTATTGATAAAATAAACAAAGCGAGTGAAAAATTGTTTGATTTTGGCGGAGGAATTTTTCAGATAGTTCAAGGATTTACGCAATTATGCGGTTCAATTATTATTTTAGCGTATTTTGACTGGAAAATAGCGCTTGCCGCAATATTATTTTCTGTATTTGTTATTTGGTCAACGCTTAAATTTGATAAAAGACTTCAAAAAGGATATAAGAAAATTTTTAAAGCTGAGAATTATCTTGCTTCCGCAATACACGATTATATCAGCAATATAATGACAGTTATAACTTTAAGATTAAAGCAGAGAGTTGTTAAAGAGATAGATTTTCGCGCGATGAGAAAATATGATGTTTTTAATAAAAATTCAAA
>JAGLTA010000111.1 GCA_023135505.1 Candidatus Parcubacteria bacterium
GATGTTATAATAACTATCGGAATATTCGTCTTTCTGGGAAAATATTTTTCAGTAGAAATTAACGCGCCGTTTGTCGCCGCGGTAATGACTATTTTGGGATATTCCGTAAATGATACCATAGTTGTGTTTGATCGCGTGCGAGAAAATTTAAAAAATTACAGCGGCGATTTTAGTGGAGTAGTAAACAAAAGCGTTCAGCAGACTTTAATAAGATCAATATATACTTCAACTACAACTCTACTCGTTCTTTTTTCTTTATATTTTTTCGGAGGAGAGACGATAAAAGATTTTGTTTTAGCTTTAATAATAGGCATTTCAATAGGAACATATTCATCAATATTTTTGGCCAGCCCGATGCTTGCCGCTCTAGAAAAGATTAAAAAATTTTAATTTTTGAATTATTTTTATGAATATAGATTTTATAGAGCTCTTTAAAAGTCTTCCGCCCGAAATATCAGTTTTTTTTATTTCAATGATTCCGATTGCGGAAATGCGAGCTTCAATACCGATCGCTTTGTCTGTTTATAATTTGCCATTGCCATCGGCGTTATTTTTTTCTATAATAGGCAATATAGTTCCAATAATTATTATTTTAGCGTATATAGATAGAATTTATCAATTTTTTTCTAAAAAATCGGAATTATGCAAAAAGTTTTTTGAATGGCTTTTTGGACGCACTAGAAATAGGTTTGATAAAAAATATTCACGTTATGGCAAAATCGCTTTAGTTTTATTTGTCGCTATTCCGCTTCCTTTTACAGGATCATGGACAGGTTCGGTAGCGGCATTTCTCTATGGCATACCTTTTAGAAAAGCCCTTCCGCTAATTATTATCGGGATGCTTCTTTCAGCAATAATTATTAGTTTGCTTAGTTTAGGAATTATATCTATAATTTAATTTTTTTAAATCAAGTTTATGAAAAATATATATATTATAGCTAATTGGAAAATGCAACTTAACCTTAGGGAAAGCATAGATCTTTTTAATAACATTAAGCAGAAATTTTCCCGCAGCGAAGACATAGAAATCGTTATTTGCCCTTCTTACATCTCTTTGCCGGATATCAATAGATGCAAGGGTGATTCTAAGATTAAATTAGGGGCGCAAGATGTATTCTGGGAAGATGTGGGCGCTTATACAGGAGAGATATCCTGCGAAATGCTAAAAAATGCCGGCTGCAATTACGCGATAATCGGCCATTCTGACAGAAGAAAATATTTTAAAGAAAGCGATGAAATGGCGCATTATAAGTTGAAAACAGTTTTAAAAAACTCATTAGTTCCGATAGTCTGCGTCGGTGAAACTTTTCAAGAACGGCAGGAAGGGAAAAAAGAATACGCGGTTATAAGCCAAATAACCAAGGCAATGTCAGGCATAGATCTTTTAGGCGCGGAAGAGATTATCGTCGCGTATGAACCTATATGGGTTATCGGTTCTGGCAGGGCTATTAACGCCGAGGAAGCCGAATATATGCATCAAGTAATTAAACAGGCATTGATAGATATATTTCCTGTAGATATTGTAGAAAAATGTTTTAGAATTATTTATGGAGGAAGCATCAACCGAACAAATATCAAAACTTTTTTAGTGCAGCCGAATATAAAAGGAGTTTTGGTTGGCGGAGCAAGTTTAAATCCAGATGAATTTCTTGGGATTATTAGTGAAGCAAAAAGAGAAAAATGTTATTAGATATTAAATTATTAAATTTTATAAATCCAAAATTTGCCAAAATTTAGGATTTTATAGATTTTCGACTTTATAGATTTTTAACTTTATAGACTATATTCTATGATGTATAATATAATTCCTTTTATAATAGCGGTAATTAGTTTAATTATTATTTTAATAATTGTAATCAAAAAATTTTCAATATTGTCGTCAATAGATGTTAATTCTACGATAGAAGAGAAAGAGAGCAAACTGAAAGAGAAAATAGTAATTAGCCGCGTCAAGCGAAGATTTAATATTTTAGCGAACCTGAAATATTTTACCGCTGTTAAGCAGCGGATTTTAGGTTTTTTAAACAGAATAAAATTATTTCATAGGAAGCTTTTAGAACTGGAAAATAGATATAAATTTAGAATAAAATCCATAAAAGAAAAAAGAAGAGATAATATAGAAACAGAAAATTTAGAAATAGATGCTATTTTAAAAAACGGACAGAAATTATTCAATGAAAATAATTTTGAATTAGCGGAAAAAAAGTATATTGAAGCAATTAAATTTGATCCTCATAATATGGAAGCATATCAAGGGCTTGGAAAGATTTATTTGCAATTAAAGCAATATAGCCAAGCCGAGGAAATATTTAAGCATATAATTAAAATAGACGAAAATAACAGCGACGCTTTTTTTAATTTAGGAATGATTAATTTCAATGAAAACAGGTTTGATTTAGCGCGAGAAAACTATTTAAAAGCATCTAAATTAGAAAAGCATAACGCGCTTATTCTGTCTAATTTGGCAGAAGCGTGCAAGGCGCTGGATTACAATGAAGAAGCAGCTTCTTATTTAAAAGAAGCGATTAATATAGAGCCGAATAATCCAAGATACCTTGATTCTCTAACTGAAATCAGCATAATTTTAAAAGATAAAAATTTAGCTGAAAATATTTTAAAAAAACTTCAAGAGGTTAATCCGGATAATATGAAAATAAAAGAATATAAAAATAAAATAGACCTGTTGCGTAATTAGTTTTGTAATGCCCCGCCGCTCGCGAGCAGCGAGGTAAGGCAAATCCTCCAAAAATTTTATAAGATTATGTAGAATATATGCGTTAAAATTTTTGGGAAATTTGACCAAAATATTGAAATTGCAGTAGGAAATAATTACGCAGTAGGTCTAATAGATCTAATAAAAACATTATGAGTAATTTTATAAAATTAGAAAAAATTTTGCGAATAAATTTTAAAAACAGAGATTTATTAAGGCAGGCTTTTGTGCATAGATCGTATTTAAACGAACACGCAAATTTTAAATTAGGGCATAATGAAAGAATGGAATTTTTAGGAGACGCCGTTTTAGAATTAGCGGTTACGGAAAATTTATTTAAAAAGTTTCCAGACGAACAGGAAGGAAAACTTACTAATCTGCGTTCCAGCTTGGTTAATACTAAAATGCTGGCCGAAATAGCGCAAGAATTAAAGTTGGGCGATTTTTTGTATTTAAGCAAGGGAGAGGCGTATGATACCAACAAGAAAGCGAAAGAGTCGATTTTGGCAAATACTTTTGAAGCTATGATCGGAGCAATCTATTTAGATCAAGGATTTAAAATATCTAAAAATTTTTTAAAGCGGGTTTTAGCTCAAAAACTTGATTTTGTTATAGTTAACCAGCTTTATTTAGATCCAAAAAGCCGTTTTCAGGAAATAGCGCAAGAAAAACACAATATAACTCCGCAATATAAAATGTTGGATGAGACAGGTCCTGACCATGAAAAAATTTTTATGATAGGTCTTTATATCGGAGAAGAACTGGTTTCAAAAGGAAAAGGGGCAAGCAAGCAATTAGCGCAGGTTGAGGCGGCAAAAAAAGGATTAAAGAAGAAGAAGTGGAAATAATATAAAAATTTTCAATTACCAATCATTTTTTTTTAAATTTTTATAAAGACAAGATAAAATAATAGTTATTTTGCGTAAATTTAATAAATATGGCAAAATTTTTAAAACCTACAAAAGACAAAAGTATTTTAACTTTAATTTTTATTATTTTTTCAATATTGTTTTTTATTTTTTTGTTTTTAGGCTCAGGTTTAGTTAATCCAAAGTTATTATATTTATTTTTACCTACGATTTTATTGTTAGATTTTTTGCCTAGTTATAGTGGAGAATTATCAGGTATGCCTACGACTGTATCGTTGATTATTTTTCTTATTATTACTTTGATATATTTATATTTATTAAGTTGTTTATTGATATTAATTTATAAAAAAGTTAAGCAAAATTAATTTTTTGGAAATTTTTTCTATTTCAGGATTGAATAAAAAACATGCCAAAAAAACAGGATAAATCAATTACTATTTTTAATAGTATGAATACGAACAATAAAAAAGAAAAAATACTGCCAGAAATAAAGCTGAAGTATTATTGCAAAAATGAAAATAGCGAAAGCCCAAAAAATCCTGACGCGGTTTGCTATTTTTGCGGCAAGAAAAATATAGCGATTGGTTCGGTATTGGATGGTTATTCAGATAATCCAAAATTTGTCTGTGAAAATTGCGCTATTGATAGATACAAAAAAGATCATAAATTTAAAAGCAAGAAAATAGCATCAGCAAGGCGGAGGAGAATATTTGATGTTAATTATTTATTTAACGAAATGATAACTGATAAATATTTAAAAGAAAAAAGTATAAAATCAATAGATGGCTTAAAGGACAGAGATATGGATGAAATCATAAAAGTTAGCACAGAGGCATATAATAGTTTGTTTAGCAAAATAGATAAAATTAAATTAGAAGAGACTGAGAGTCAATCGGAAATTGAAGAAAAATTAAGGAAAAAATTAAAATTCGTTAAATTTTAATAATGCGAATAATTAAAAAAATCGGGGGAGATAAAAATTTGCTGGTAAAAAAATAGATGCAATAAAAATAATGATTTTTTAAAGGCAAAAAAGTTTAAGTGATAATTTGATTATAATATAATGAAAAAAGATTTAAAAAATATAGCGTATCATAGATAACACTAATTTATATAAAGGCAGCGAAGCCGAAGGTTTTAAAATTGACTATATTAAATTTAGGAAATATCTTGAAAATAAGCACGGAGTTAAAACAGCATATATGTTTATCGGTTTTGTTTTAGGAAACGAAGAAATGTATAAACGGTTTCAGGAATGGGGTTATACTTTGGTTTTTAAACCGACTATTCCGAGCGGCAACGGGATAAAAGGGAATTGCGACGCGGAATTAGTTTTACAGGAAACTTCTGATTTTTATGAAAATAAATTTGACAACGCTGTATTAGTTAGTTCTGACGGTGATTTTGCCTGCTTGGTAAAATTTTTAATAAAGAAAAATAGGTTCGGTTTTTTATTAAGTCCGAGAGAGAGCAAAAAATGTTCCTCTTTATTAAAAAAAATTGGAACGAAAATTGTATTTTTACCGCAGATTAAAGAAAAAATTGCTTATAAAAACGAAAATCCCCCATCAAAACCGTAGTTCTAACAGGGGAGTTTTCTTGGTGATTTAGATATAGTATAATAGATTTTTATAAAAAGTCAATAGCAGTTTTTATACATATTTTGATAAAGAAATATTATTAAGATTGAATAAAAAATATGTTTAAAAAACAAATTTTAGAATAGCAGAACCATCGCAAAAGAAAAAATAATTTAATTTTAACATAAAAATTTATGCATATAGATGACCTATTTCGTTCGGCTGTTAAAGAGAATGCTTCGGACTTGCATTTAGTAGTCGGACAGCCGCCTATTTTAAGAATAGACGGAAAACTTTCGCCGATAGACGGCAAAAAAATTCTTACCGCTAATATTACCAAAGAATTAGTTTTTGATATTATTGACGCAAGGCAAAGAGAGATTTTCTTGCAAGACAAAGAATTGGATATCTCTTATGAAATAAACAATTTGGCTCGCTTTAGAATCAATATACATTTTGAAAAAGGCAATATTGGAATGGTGGCAAGGGTTATTCCTAAAACAATGCCATCATTAAAGGATTTAATGGCGCCAAGCACGATTTATGATTTAATAGGGTTAAAGAGCGGTTTGGTTTTAGTGACAGGTCCTACCGGGTGCGGAAAAACAACATCGCTGGCAGCTATGATTGAATACATTAACCAGAATAGATCAGCGCATATTGTCACAATGGAAGATCCGATAGAATTTGTTTTTACTTCAAAAAAAAGCTTGATTATTCAGCGCCAGCTTCATAGCGATATGCTTACTTTTGAAAGCGCTTTGACGCATGTTTTAAGGCAGGATCCGAATATTATTGTCGTTGGAGAAATGAGAAATTTAGAAACCATAGCATCGGCAATTACTTTAGCTGAGACGGGACATTTCGTTTTAGCGACCTTGCATACGCATACGGCAGATCAGACAGTTGATAGAATTATTGATATTTTTCCAGCTCACCAGCAAGATCAGATTCGCTTGCAGTTATCAACTACTTTGTCGGGAATAATATCGCAAAGATTAATTCCGTCTATTAAAAAAGGCAGGATAGCGGTTCGCGAGATTTTAACAAATACGCCTGCAGTAGGAAATTTAATTAGAGAGAATAAAATCAATCAGATTAAGACGGTTATCCAGACCAACGCAGAAGAGGGTATGTTTACTATGGATCAAGATTTAATAGCGTTGTATAAAGACGGACATATCTCCTTAGAAACAGCTAAAAATTATATGGTAAATCCAAATCTGTTGAAATAATAGATTTTTAAATAAATTTAGAGTAGGGACGGGTAGACCAGTCCCTACTATTGACAAAAATTTAATTTTTGCTACGATAAAAAATTCCTTTTATAGGGGTTTTTTTATTTTGCATTTTTTGCGAATTTTTTATTTTTAATAAATATGAGTAGAAAAACAAAGAAAGAGAAAAATTTAGCAAGAATAGCGGACGCTATTATTTTAATAGCGCTTATTTGCGAGTTTATTTTTCCGCAGATATCTTTAGCGTATCATTATAATAATGATAATAATGCGGAAGATACGCAAGGTATTATAAGCAAAGAAGCAGAATCGGCTGTTTTATCGCAAGCTGAAAGCAATAACGAAGAGATAGCAGATGAATTGAGAAAGCAAGAAGAAATAAAAGTAAAATATTCAAAATATGTTGTTGTTACCGCCTATTCAAGCACTGTTGACCAATGCGACAGTACGCCTTTTATTACCGCAAACGGAACAAGGGTTCACGATGGAATTATCGCGGCAAATTTTTTAAAATTCGGAACAAAAATTCGTTTTTCCGAGTATTCTGGCGATAAAGTTTATACCGTGGAAGACAGAATGCATCCACGATTTTCCAACAGGGCGGATATATGGATGGAAACAAGATCGCAAGCGCTGCAATTCGGAAAAAGAAGGATAAGAATAGAGATATTGGAGTAAAAAATTTTGAACTTAATTTAAAATAAAAAAATTTCTAATTTTAGAAATTTTTTTATTAATATTTTTTTGCTATTCCGTAATACTGAAAATAAAATTTAAACTTTATGACAGATAAGCATTGTCAATCGGTTGGTAATTTAATTCTTTTTTTGCATTAGAAATATCCCAAAATCTTCCTTTGTTATTTGACACCCCGTAATAGATGCCGAATTTTATATCTGAAAGTAAGGATTTTTTTATTAATTGAAGCAAATCTTTATGGCTTAACCAGATTTTTAAATTTATTCCAATTTTATCTTTAGTTGGATTATTATACGATAAGACAGCGCCGATGCGGAGGCAGATTGATTTAATTTTATACAATTCAAAATATTGTCTGGCAATTGCCTCTCCGAAAGCCTTGCTTGATCCGTAATCGCTATCTGGTCTAACAGGATCGTGAATTGAAATCAGTTTTAAATTTTTTTCATTTAATATATTTTTTTCGTATCCGCCTGTAACATGGCTTGAACTGGCAAAAATAACCCTTTTAATGCCAAATTTTCGCGCGCATTCATAAACATTTTTTAGGCCGATAATATTATTTTTTAAAACATATTCCCACTTCGCATTAAGCGCAGAGCTTGCCGCTAAATGAATAAGAAAATTAGATTTCCCTATTTTTTTAAATGCGGAAGACAGGGATTTCGAATTTGAAATGTCGGTTTGAAAATAATTTTTATTATGATTGTTATTTGCGATATCAATTTCATAAATACGAAATTCATCACTTAAGCCTTTGGTTAAAATTTTTCCAATTATGCCCCGCGAACCAGTTATAATAATTTTTTTCATAAATAGGCAAAGTTAATTTTTATATTAATATTAGGTTTTAGGGTTTAATAAACCGCTTTTTACCCGACAATCATGCGGAACAGAAAATTCAGTATTGGAATGATTATGTAGTCAAATAGGAAAAATATAGATAGGAATAGAATGATTATTCCAAATCGTTCAAAATTGTAAAACGCTTCTTTGTATCTGTCAGGCAGAAAAGTTAATAAGATTTTAGATCCGTCAAGCGGCGGAATAGGCAAGAGATTAAAAATCATCAGCAAGAGGTTGAGTTGGACGATAAAAGCGATAAGTTGGATAAAGACTGTTAAATTAGCAACAGGCAAGTTTAAGGAACTAGAAATTACAGGGAAAAATCTTAAAAGCATGCCGAAAAACAGGGCGATAATAAGATTAGACGCAGGTCCAGCCATGGCTATTTTTAGAGGACCGTATTTTTGATCCCTTAAATTATAAGGATTGAACGGAACCGGCTTTGCCCAGCCGATAATAAATCCAGAGCCGGAAATCATCAGAAGCAGCGGAAGAAATATGCTTCCCATTAAATCAATATGAGGTATCGGGTTTAAAGTGAGGCGGCCGCTATGCTTTGCTGTCGGATCGCCCAGCTGATCTGCCATCCACCCATGAGCGTATTCATGAATAATGATTGAATAGATTAGCGCGGCAAAAGGAAAAAGTTCAATTAAAATCTGCATAGTTATTTATTAAATTTTGGTATTTTTTGTAAAAAAGCAAAAAAATATTTGGAATTTATCCTTCAGGATTTCATTTAAAATTGAAATTCTAAATGGTAAATTCCGTTTTACTTTTTAAAAAGCGCCAAAATTTAATCATTTATTTTTTTAGCATCAAGATCGTTTGTTTTGGTTGATGTTGAATATTGTTCATTAAATTCTTTTTGAATATTTTTTATTTCAGCATCGCTACTTGTCGCATTTTTAAGATTAAATTCCTTAAATTGACTTTTTATATCTTCCAGCTGTTTTTTAAAATCCGTTATTTGCGGCAGAGCCTCTTTTTCTTGCTGATTAGAGATTCTTATATTTGTGGAAGTTATAAAATTATATATCCAGCCGAGGAAGATTATTCCGCTTATTAAGGCAACAGCCGCCCAGAGCATTTTTTCTTTTTGCTTATTGCTATATCCAACTGTTTTTTTTTCGCGAGATTTTTTCATAATGATTATATGCCTATTTCTTATTCATTATTATTACTTCGCTTCTGTCGGTCGGCAGATTTTTTTTAGCAATCTTTAATTTATCGGTTTTTTTATTCGGATCCACGCCCATCTCTTTCGCGAATTTATCAACAGTGTCAATGTCTATTTTCAGCCCGGGAATTTTATAATGCATCGGAATTATTATTTTCGGTTCAAGCTGGCTGATTATTTCAATGGCTTCTGAATAATTTATCGTATATTTGCCTCCGATTGGAATCATTAAAATATCAACTTTTGATAATTTTGACAGCTGTTTTTCGTCTAATAAATGCCCCAAATCTCCCAGATGCGCGATATGAATTTTTTCGCTTTCTAAATAAAAGATAATATTTTCGCCGCGTTCAGCCCCGTTTTTTTTGTCGTGAAAACTCGGTATTCCTTGAATAAAAATGTTTTTAATTTCAAACTCACCGGGATTTTTTATAATAAACGGATCTCCAGCGACGGCTTTTATATTATTATGATCATAGTGATCGTGGCTTGACAAGACAGTATCAGCTTTTAATTTAGGGAGTTTAATGCCGGTTTTTTTTTCGTCAAAAGGGTCAATGACGATATTTATCTCCTCATTTAATAAAGATTTTGTTTTTATTGAAAAGCAAGAATGCCCATGCCATATTATACGCATAAAATTGTTTGGTTAAAATTTAAAGCAATTATTTTAATCTATAAACATATCTATCGGCTGTTCCTTTTGCGGAGCATCCTTTTTTGGTTCTTTTGAATTATCGCTTAAACCGCTTTTCTGCTCTTCGTTAGTCCATCCGTCGCTGTAAGAATTATCCGTATTAGTATCTGGATTATTTTGGCTTTGATTTGGGCTGGCGTTTATTTTTATATTGCGTATTCTGTCTATTTTTTCGTTTCTTTTTTCTTTCGTTTTGTCTTGGGAGTCCCGTTCCGAATCTATTTTTGAATCTATAAGCCGTCCAGCCCTTACCCTTTCCATCATTTTCGCCGTTTTTGTCCTCTCCCTGCCGTATTTTATCAGCCTCTGTTTTTTTTCTTTAGCGCTTTCCACGCTTTCTTTTTCCGCTGTTTCGTTAATCGTTTTTCGCGCCTTTGCTTCACTGTAATAAAAACCGCTTTTTTCTTTTGTGTCTCTAAATAATTGCTCAACCTGTTTTTTTGACAAAGATCCATAACTGCCTTTTTTAGCCATTATTTTTGCCTCCCTGCTTCCGAGATTTTCATAGAATTTTTTTATCTTCCAAGGTTTTTTTCCAAATGCATTGCCAAGCATCTCTGTTGCTTCTTTAATTTTTATTTTTTGCGGTAGATTTTTTAAAATACGCATACTGTTTTAGTTAAAATAAAAAATTTATTTAGAAATTAGCTCTTTCCATTTTTTCATCACTTTTTTATTGATCATAATATTCCTTAAATAATTTTTGTAATTTTCAGATTTTATCTTTTCTTGCGCCTCATAATTATCAGGATATTGCGATAGCATTTTTTTTATCTCATCTTTAATCTGTTTTTCATCAATTGCCATTTTGTTTTTATAGGCGTATTCGCTCATAGCCAAAGCGGTTTTAACTCTTTTTTCTGCTTGCGGAAGAAAATCTTTTTGAAGCTCTTCGGTTGATTTTTTCAGATGAGAAATATAATCATCAAATTTTATTCCTTGATTTGCTAAATTTGCCTGCAATTCACTGATCATTTTTTTTACCTCTTCTTTTATTAAAGTTTCCGGAATCTCTTCAAAAGTTGAAATTTTTATTATTTCATCTAAAATTTCAAGTTCCTGCCGCGTTTTTTCCTTGAGTTCCTGCTCTTTAAAAAGATTTTCCTTAATCTGTTTCTTTAAATCTGTTAAATCTTTGAATTTTCCAAGCATTTTAGCGAAATTATCGTCAATTTTCGGTAACTCTCTTTCAAAAACAGATTTTATTTTCACTTTGCATTTTACCATTTTTCCGGCTAAATTTTTATTGTAATGCTCTTTTGGAAAATTGACTTCAAACTCTTTTTTTTCATCCGCTTTCATTCCGATAAGTTTTTTGTCAAAATCGGGAATATAATACGGCTCTCCGATAATAACTTTATGCCCGTTTGTGTTGCCTCCTTCAATCGGGACATTATCTAAAAGCAGCTGCAGGTCTATTTCCGCCAAGTCTTTATTTTGAACAGTTCTATTAACCAACTTTTCTTTGCGGTGGCTTTCGGACAGATGCTTGATTGTCTGCTCAACTTTTTCATCTCCAACCTCAGTTTTTTGTTTTTTAACGGTTATCTTGCTAATATCTCCTAATTCTACTTTTGGCATGAGATCAACAGTTATTTTATAAGAAAACGGATTGTTTGGCGCGTTTTTCAGAATATCAACCTGCGGAGCGCTAACCGCACTAAGTTTCTCTTTGTCGATCGCATCAATATAGGTTTTTCGTATTATTTCATCAATCGCTTCCTGCATAATTCCCGCTTCTCCCGCATGCTGTTTAACGATTTCGTAAGGCGCCTTGCCAGGCCTAAATCCTTTTATCTTGCTTTTTTCGCTTAATCTGCGCGCGGCGTTCCGCATATAAGGCGCAACTTCTTCCGCGCTTAATTCAACAAAAATTTCCGCCCGCCCCTTTTCAAGTTTTGTGCTATTAATTTTCATAGGTTAGAATTTATTATTAATAATTATTAGTTTTTTGTTATTTTGTTAAAATTGTTTTTAATTTCTTTCTTTTCTTCTGAAGTTAACTTTTTCCAAATCGGAGAATTGTCAATGTCTGATTCTGCAGAGAGAGTAAAATAATCAATTAATAACCTTTTTTTCGTTGAATGTAAAAATAAACTTTCGCTGTTGTATTTTAAATTATCAATTCTTCCATGACTTAAATCATTTCTGATATTATTTAATTTCCAAAGCAACTTAGTAATATTTTTTTTACCAAATAACTTTTCTTTTATTTTAATTAAATCACTAAAATAGATGTTTCGTTCTAGGTGGTTTTTATCATTTGGATCTATTTTATGTAATCGAATGCCATATTCTTCCTCAATAATTTTTAAATTTTTTTCATTTATGCCTTCTGGGTATGCAATCTTTGCAATTCGTAAAGATTCGTATTCAATATTTTTTAAATCTTGCTCAGCCATAAAGCAAATCCAAAAAACAAAAGAAATTGTATCAATAATGTCATCGTCTAATTTTAAAGCACCGCTGGAAATTATCCGACTCAACTCATTATTAGGTATGTTTTTTATTATTTTTTTTAATTGATTTATCATTTTTATTGCAAAAAAATAAATAATCTAATTTTAGAATTGGCATAACTATTATTATGTTATGTAATTAAATTCAAATAATAAATGAATTATTACTAAGAAAAATTTATTTCTTAATTTTAATAGTCTTCTATCACAAAAGTTGCGATAGATTTCATAAATTCTGTTTCAACCGTGTCAAATTCATTAGATGTGGAACCTGCATTAATAGTATAAAGAATATTATTATTTAAAACTTGGTATTGTAAATTTGTTGCCTGCACAGTTATATCAAGTGTTGTGTACGGGGCAGAATATTTAATCCAATATGCAGGTTCATTATCTAATTTAGACTCTCCAAAATCAACCAACTCTATATCAGAAAATTTTTCTTGCATGCCCTCAAAGAATGTATTTTTAAACTCAATAAGGCTCATTATGTCTTTTATTGTCGCTGTTTTATCACCATGCTCCGCAGGTATTTCTTGTACTAAGATACTTATTGTGTGATTACCATTAACTGCTTTTTGTAAAATATTTGGACCGTCGCCTGATTTTATATCCCAACCTTCGGGAAACTTTATCCTAAAATTATATTCTGTGTTTCTATATAAATTGCCATCTTGTTCTGAATAATTACCGCTCTTATCTGCCTGTATTAGATCCATGTCTTTTTCATTATTTGGATCAGAAAAAACAGCGATAACGGAAACTATCGTAAAAATAATAATGATAGCGCCTACCCAAGCTTGCCCCTTTTTAGACTTTTTAATTTCTGTATTTTTTTCTTCATTCTGTGTAATTTTTAGTACCGATTTATTGTTATGCTCCTGATCGTGTTTTTGCGGATTATTTTTTTCTTTTTTTAAAAAAAATTGAGCGATTTTTTTAACAATCAAAAACGAACACATTGCGATAATAAAATTTGGAATTAGTCCAAAACTGCTAATTTGAAAAATAATAGCTACAATAAAAAAACCACCAGACATACCTATTGCGTCGGCTTTTGTTATTTTCTTTTTTGGTTTATTTTGCTGAAAGTTTGTCATAAGATAAAAATAATCAGTTATTTATAATAATGCGCAATTAGCAAAGTTTATAAATTTGAAAATTCTTTAATAGTTAAATTAGCGTCTTTGATTATTTGGCATAATAATCCTGGTTTAATAATTTTATGCAACGGAACTGTAATCGGCTTGCAATTAAAATTATTAAAATTACGCAATCTAACATGGCTTCCTTTTTGCCTAACAACAGAATAGCCAATCTTCTCTAATTTTTTAATCAATTTTTTTCCAGAAATAACAGGAAGTTTAGGCATATTCTTTTTTTAAGTTTATCAAATGAAGGCTGATATTTTTTGATTTAATTTTTTCATGCCTTTCGGTTATTTCTTCTAAACAGAGTTCCGTAGCCTCTTTAATATTCTTTAAAGCTTGTTCAATACTATCTCCTTGGCTATAGCATCCGTCAATGGCTGGATTATTAACAATATAACCGCCTGTCGCATCCTCCTGTAAAATAACAGGAAAAACTTGATTATTACAATTTAATTTCATAGAATTAAAGTAGTTTAATTGAATTTAAATAATTAAATCTTAATTTCAATCCCAGTCGTTTTAATTTCATTAATTAAAGAACTATATTTATCATTAAAATCTTTTGGATTAAAGCCGATCGGCTCAATAGTATATTTAGCGTCGAAAATTATTCGTTTGTCCCATAAATAATCAAGCGCTTTCCATGAGTTTTTAAATTTAGGCGAAATAATGCATAAATCAATATCGCTCCATTCGCGCTGGGAATTTTTTGCGTAAGATCCGAACAAAATAACTTTTTTAATCGGCAGATTATCTCGTTTTAATATATCAATATATTTATCTGTTTGAGTTTTTACCTTTTTTGATATTTTTTTAGACATAAAATAAAAACAAATGCATAAATTTTACTGTCTTTGCGAGGAGGCGATAGCCGACGCGGCAATCCCATTACTGAGCGGACAAATCTTTGAGTATAATCCTATTCGCTTAGTAATGGGATTGCTTCGTCGCTCATTACGCTATCGCTCCATTCACTCCTCGCAAAGACAGCGTAGTTTGTTTAAAGTAATATTATAACAAATAAAAAGATAATTCAAGGTTGCCAATAAGATACATACATAAGCAACATTTTTTAAAAATTTTATTTTTTTGACATTTTTAAGACACCATTCACATTTTTAAAAAGATTAAAGTCCTGTTGACAAAAGGTCTAATTTTGGCAATAATAAAAATCAGCGTCGTTGATGTTTTAATAATAACCGCTCTTCAAAACCAAAAAGGAGGTGATGTAAAAATAAAAATAAAAAACAGGCAATCGCTTTTTTACAAAAAACAAAAACAAAAAATTCAAACTGAAAAGGAAAATCGTAATGAAAAAAATTTTGTTTATTTTTATCGCCGTATTTGCCGCTCTTTGTGTTAGTAACGCTAATGCGGCAAGTTATTCTTTTGTGTGGGCAGAAAAAAAGCCTGCGTTTATAGATGGCTCGCCAGCGGATCATACATATTTTTGTATAGCAAGAGCATATTGTCCCACTTATAGGTATTCTTATCATGGATCAAATTATGGAGGTTCATATTTGAGTGGCACTTTTGGTATTACAGATAATAAAGGTGATACTAGATCAAGGTGCATCGCTTGTTATAATCGCGTGTCGTGTGAGGTAAGATATCTTAGTGAAGGAGTTTGCCATCAAGACACTAATCGTGCTCTTTATCCTATCGGTTTAGGAAAATTGACGGTTCATAACGCACGCATGGCGACTTATTTCGAGGGAAAATATAATACTTATGGTAGATATATTTGGCGATGGGCTAAATGCAAGCAAGATTGCTGGTTCGGAGAATCGGGCTGGTAGACAACATTAACACTGGAAAGGCTGTAAAAATTCACAGCCTTTCCGCTTCATTTTTAAAAAAGGAAAAATTATGTTTAATAAAAAAAATGTAGTAATTATCAGTAGTTGTATTTTGGCTCTAATTTTTATTATAAGCGCGTTATTTTTTAATAAAGGCAAAATTAACAAAAAGACAAGCAACAGCACAGCGACATTACAGAAGCATCCAATTTCTCAAATTAATAAAATTCCACCGACAAAAGAAAAAGAAGTTTTATTTGATTTTATGTATAATGAAAATCAAGAATATACTAAACAAAAGATTGATCAAGAAATCGAAATTGACAAAGATCTATATTCCGTTTTAAATCTTTTAGATTTTAGTGTTGATGACATCAAGGAAAAGATAAGAAATTATCAATTCAACGGTGACGATTATAATATACATGTTGCATGGATAAATAAAATCAAAAATCAACTTGGAGATAAACTTGATAAAAAAATATTGGCAGAAATTACCGAAAATCATATTGTGTTTTTTTATCTCTCTAACGAATTAGATAGAAATTATTTAGAAAGATCCGATATTAGTTTTGAAGAATATAAAGAAACTACGACATTATTGTTTATATGGAATCAGAAAATTTTTCAAGAAAAGATGTCTGATGAAGACTATGAATATTTTTTTGGAAATCCAAAAAATGAGGCAGAGGATATTATACGGAATGTGGTAAATCTTACTCCTGAATTCCAATATTATAATTCAGATGTAACAATAGAAGAAATTTACGAAAAAGTTCCTCGCTGGAAACTTGACCAAATTGTAGATTTTTCAAAGATTTGGGATTTAGATTTGATGAATTTAAATGACGAAGTGAATACTGGTAAAATTACTCCAGAAGAAGCTGTTAATTTTGCGGAAAGTAGCAGTAAAGCATATTTTGAAAGCGCGAGAGAAATTTTAGACGAAGACGAATTTCATCTTATGTTTGCTTCTGTTGAAAAACAATTTTAAGTAAAAGCCAAAAAAATGGTGATGTTGAAATAATATCAACTATAACGCTCATAGTAAAAATCTGCTATGAGCGTTTTATTTTTAAAATTCAGTGTGTGCAGTGTGTTGCCAATAAGATAAGTTGTGCTATACTTAAATAAAAAAATAACAAAATAATAAAATAATTATAATCTTTATGGCGAAAAAACAGAAAGATACTCAGCA
>JAGLTA010000112.1 GCA_023135505.1 Candidatus Parcubacteria bacterium
ACAAAAATATTAGGAGAAAATGCCGTGGCAGAAGAAAATCAATTAAATAAAAAATTCTCTTTCGCAATAGAAGAAAAAGAGAATTATAATAAATATTTTTATATAACAATTTTTGGGCTTGCGATTATCGCGGTAGGACAGATATGGAAGTATAGAAAAAATAAAAAGTGAATTTAAGTTTTATCTAAATAACTTTGTAAAATCAAAGAGGCGGCTACATCGTCTCTTTTTTTATTCTTGCTTCCGCTAAGCAGGTCGTCTGCTATCTTGCTTGTGCTCCGCTCATCCTCAAAAACAATTTTTATATCTAAAACATTTTTTAAAAAATCAGCAAATTTTTTAATATTTTTCATCATTGGATTACTGTCTGTTTCTTTGGATAGTTCATAAGGCATTCCGATAATTATTTTATCTATCTGCTCGACTGTAATAATATTTTTCAATTCGCGCAAAACAAAATTCTTATTTTTATTCTCAATAATTTTATAGGGCAGCGCCAATTTGCTTTTACTGTCTCCGATTGCAATGCCTATTCTTTTAAGACCATAATCTATTGCTAAAAATTTTACATTTTCCATAATTTAAAAATACCGCACTGCGTTTTTAAAATGGCGCAATTTTATTTTTTCGCCATCGCGCCTTTCAACCGCCACGACATCTATCTGATATTCATTTTTCGTCCGATTGTCTAAAATATATTTTTCAGCTGTTTTTATCAGCTTTTTTTGTTTAATGAAATTTACCGCCTATTCGGGCAAGCCGAATTTTCTATTAGTTCTTGTTTTTACCTCTATGAAAATAATTTTTGATTTTAATTTCGCGATTATATCTATTTCTCCAAAATAATTTTTATAATTGCTGTTTAAAATTTTATATCCCTTCCTAATAAGATATTTTTTAACAATGTCTTCGCCCCATGCCCCGAGTTTCTGATTTTCATTTAACATAATATTAGACCTGTCGCATAATTAGTTTTGCAACAGGTCAATTATTTTTTAAAAATCATCCCGAAATGATATTTCCCTGCGTCAAATTCATCAATTCGCTCAGAAGCCAATTTGTAAAGCAATGCATTAATTTCATTTCTTTTAATTCGCGATTCTATGGGCGGACCAAACGGAATAACGCTTTGATTCCAGTCAATAATTAAAAGCGTTCCGCTATTTTTTAATATTCTAATAGTTTCTTTTAATATGTCAAAGTGCTTATGCGACTGGAATAGAATATTAATTAGCATAATCAAATCGCAAGAACCGCCTTCAATTCCAGTTGACTTATAGTTCTCAATATTTGCTTGAATTGTTTTTAAATTATTAACTCCTTCTATTTTACATTGCGATTTAACCCTTTCTAACACGATTTTCTGAATATCAACAGCGTAAACAACTCCGCTATTTCCAACTAAATGAGCTGCTGGTATGCAAAAATGCCCTGCTCCGCCGCAGCCCAAATCAGACACTCTCATACCTTCCGCGATTCCAACTCTTTCTAAAATTTTTTTAGCGTCCAATAATTTATTGCCGCCATAAAACAAATTAAACATAAATTTAAATTAAAAACTAAAAATGAATAAAAATAATTAAATTACGAAATATAAATTCCGCTGTCTTTGCGAGGAGACAATAGCCGACGCGGCAATCCCATTACTGAGCGGACAAATCTATAATTACAAACTTTTTAACTTAGTAATGAGATTGCTTCATCGCTCTCTCTCTCACTGTGTTCATTCGGCTCCTCGCAAAGACAGGATAGAAAAAGACATTTCGCAATTCATAAATTTTAATTTTTAGTTTCTAGAACCTTAATCTCTTATTTAATTCCATTATCGCTTCAAATTCATCTTTGCTTAAAACTGTATTTCTCTCTTTTTTTCTTTCTTCAATAATCTCTTCTATCTGCTTATGTTTAATCAAACCGTCGTTAAGTATCTCTAAATAAAGTTTGTTAATTTCACTTTTTTTCCATGCTTTGATTCCTAAAATTCTCTTTTCTAAAAACTTTTCTCCTGCAACATCTATTTTTTCTTCAATTTTTTTTATCGCTTTCATCGGGTCTTTTGACCAATTTCTAAAATCTTCTATGCTTAAATATTTAAGTTCTTCTATCGGTCCAACCAGCTTCGGCTTTTCATTATTTAAATAATCCAGGTTCTTTTCTTGTTTTTCTTCTTGAACCATTTCTTTCTCTTTGCTTTCAACTTTATGGACTTTCGACTTTATAGACTTTATAGACTTTATAGACTTTTGACTTTCGACTTTTTTATTCCCAAATAATTTTCCGAAAAAACCCTGTTTCTTTCCTGTCTCACCATTATTTTCAATCCTTTGGTTTTGCTCAGAATATGCTTTGGATTTTTCAATTTCACTCAAAACATTCCGCCTGTCTCTCATCTTTTCTTGAGACATCTTTTCAACTTCATTCTGACTTTCAACTTTAAACTTTTGACTTTCAACTCCTTCCGCGTTTTCAACCTTAGGCTTTGGACTTTCATCTTTCTTGTTCTCTTCTTTGTTTTCAACGACTATCGGTGGTGGTGGCGCTATTTTTTCTATTGCAACATTATTTTTCAAAAAATTATCTTTTTTGTTAACTAATAATCCAATATTTTTTTTCTCCTTGATTCTTAATTCCTGATTCTTAATTCCTGATTCTTGGCTTTCGACTTTATGTGCTTTATAAACTTTTGACTTTACAGACTTTACAAACTTTTGACTTTCGACTATCGTTGGTTTATTTTTTATCTTTTCTTTTTGATCTTGAATTTCTTTTAATATTTTGTCAATCTCCTGCGAATTCATTCCCATCCCTCCGTTTTCAGTTGAGCGGCGCAAAACTTCTTTAAGCCCGATTTTATCCCTAATCCCTTTTAGAAAACTGATTATAATATTTTTAAAACGCGCGGCTAAAAACGAATTCATCTGCAAATTTAATTTTTTTATTATCTGCTCCGATTCCAAACTTAAATCGTCTGCTTGCGCGCCCGATGAATTTTTTAATTCATCAGTTTCTGTTTTTAATTTTTCAATCTCTTTGTCGTCTGATTTGTCAAAAAGAACATCGCTTGCTTTAATCTCTTTTTCCTGCTTTAAAGTCTTAACTTCAACCGGCTCGCTGGTTTTATTATCTGCTATTTTTTCAGTTATTTTTTGCGCTTGTTTAATTCTAATTATTTTTTGAACACTTGTCTTTAAATCTTCTTCTCCGACTTTTTTGTCTTCCTCGCCAATTGGCTGAATGGCAAATTTATCTTTTTCGTCTATCGGTTCGCCTGAAATAATCTTTCTCATTAACTTAATCTGCTTTCCTGTCCTATCATCTATTTTGGTAAAAATCCCTTCACTTAACACGCCCACATTTCCGCTCTCGTCTTCCGTGTAAATATCTTCCTCTATTCCTGCGGCCGTTGAAGAAGAAATCTTTAATTTTTCGTATATCTTAAATAAAATTTTTAATCTATTTTTTTCTTCTGGATTATCTATCTTTTTAATATTTTCACTATAAGTAAAATATTGAATCTGCTCCTCTTTGTTTATAAATTCACTGCCGACATTTATATTGTAATCCCTTAACCAATTAGCGATATTCGGATTCACTATTTTTTGATTAACAAGAATTCTTTTGCTTGTGATAATCTCTTCATTGTCTAATAAAATTTTTTTAATCTTGTTTTTAAAGTTATTTCTATCATCGTAAAAAATATCATTTATAATTTTACTTTTTAATTTGCGCCAAATATCAAAACCTGATATTTTAAAAATTATCATAAAATGGGAAGCAAACAACTCCGCCACCTCGCCATCTTTTAGTTTTGGTAAAGCAATCCATTTCAATTTATACAAAATATCATAATATTGCGAAGCCTGCATTGCTTGATTTTTTTTTATCTCTTTTTCTAATTTTTGCGACAACTCAAAAGCTTGTTTAAAAAAATCAAAAACAATTATAATTTTTGCTTGGCTTTGCAATTCTTCAAAATTATTTAAATTTATTTTTTTAACATTAACCATATTTTAAAATTTAAATATTATAAATAGCGTCTGCGGATTTTTTAATTCTTTCTTCTAAGTCCCCTCCTGATCCTTTCAATTCTTTTGCGTAATTTTCTAAATTATCAAGCATTGTATTGTAGCCAATTTTTTCAGCTCCAATCAATTGATCTGTTGCTTTTCTTAATATTTTCATATTCTCTTTTTCAGCCAATCTTAAAGCATTCCAAGGATTAAAACGATCTCTATCTATTTCTTTATCTATAGTATTCCATTTGCTTAACATAAGATTTAGACCAGTTTCGTGAACTCTAAAGTTTCCATCAATATCCTCGCCTCCATAGACAAATCTTGTTCCTCTTCTCGCAATACTCTCGGCGTCCTGCTTGCCAATATGAACTGCTGCCATCTCTTGCTGTTTCGCGCTTTCATTTTGCACATATTTTCCATTTTTAATCCCGACTGCTTCCATAAATGTGGCTTCATTGTTCATCTTCGCCAACCCGCCTATTTCTGATTCTAGGGCTAAAACTGACTGTGCATTCATTCCTAATTTATCTCTCATAATATTCCGCATAAAATCATGCAGACCTTTTTTCTGTTCTATCTCCGCTGTTTTTCCCTGAGATTTCAAATCATTATATTGTCCCTCTGTTAAGCCGATTTTGCTATTATAGCCATAAGCTCCTAAAATTTCATTAGTATCTAAATTCTTAGCCAGCCGTTTCATAATTGCTGACGCGCGCGCTTCTTTGCTTTCAGCAATAGCGTTTTGATGCATTAATATTAATTCCTCAGAATTATCAGAATACAACTTACTGCCTTCCTCGTATTCCTCATGCCTAATATCTTTTTGATGTTCGTAATCATATAAAACATATTTACTCTGTATTGCTTCAGCTTTTTTAGTAATTTTTTCCTCTTTCTCGATTTTATCATCAAATATTTTTTTCATTTTTTCAGCCTTATTATTATTAATAACACCACCCGCGGCTGCAAATTTATCAAGTTTTGTTCTCTTGTTGCCTATTTCATTCACAATATTTTGTTTTTTCTCAACTTCTTTTTTAACAACATCTCTTTCTTCTATTTTTTGATTGCGCTCTTTTTCTAAATCTTTTTTGGTTTTACTTCCTGTATAACTTGGATTATTTATATCATTCGCTAATGAGTCTATTTCTGTAGTTAAAGCTGTTTCTGTATTAATACTTTGATTTAAATTATTATTAGCCCTATTTTTTCTAATACGAATATCGTATATTTTATCATTATAATGATCACGAGAAATAATTTTATCTCTGCCATGTTGCAATGCTTTTATTCTTTTTTTAGCCTTGTCTTTTTCTTCGCCTGATTCCTCGGCTGTTTTAAAAGTTGTCGCTATGGCGTCTTTCATGCCTTTTAATCCTAAAAATCCTTTCACTCTCTGTTCATACCAATCCTTAGACCCTGATCCTAAGGCATAACCTGCAACTCCCCTTTTTTTACCTAATTCAGCCGCTTGCTTGTAAATACCGCGCATATCTTCAAATTTTCTCCTTTCCATTGCCGGCTTAATAGTCTCCGCCCATCTTCTCTTTAAATTCAAATCTTGACCTGTCCTTTTTGCTATTCCTCTATTAACCCAATCCGCCCCGGTTTTAATCCCCGCCCAGCTCCCGCCTACGATCTTGTCCCCTGTGCTTGTTATCTT
>JAGLTA010000113.1 GCA_023135505.1 Candidatus Parcubacteria bacterium
AATAAACGCGCCCATTGTTTCAGGGCTTCCGATCTCCGCCAAGCCGACTGTCGGCACCGCGCCGTCTGCCATTATTGAAAACATTCCGCTTGTTAAATTTTTAATTGTCAATAAGGAAAGCCAAATAAAAAATAGCATTACCGGACCAGTGATAACCCATTGGGAAAATTTCTGCCACCACTGCGAAGCGTACTGATGCCCGAGCGGCGACGCTGAAAAAAGATAAGCGAACGGAGACAGAATTATCAAAATCCAAAGCGCGACAATTCTAATAATAAAAATCAGAGTGATAGCGGCGATAACGACCAAAGCGATTAACGCGACAACTAACGCTAATAAAATTGTAATTCCAATATTTAAAGCGCTGATTTTTTTTGCTGATTCGTCAGTAAGCGTTTTATGATCACTAGCCAACTCGCTAATATCCATATTCAACAAATGATTTATTCCTAAAGCGTCCATAAAATTGCCAGCGCCGATCTGCTGGATGCCGCTAGCGAAAGTCAAGGTTATAATCTGCGAAGCGTCAATCAGAATGCCGCAGATCAACTTTGAAAAATTGATCAAAATCGCCATTAAAATAAGTTTTGGCAGCCAAGTCCGATAATGATAGGTCTGAATTTGTAAAATGGAAGCGATAGCGATAATTAAAAGAACAATCACAAAACCCATATTGCAGATATCCCTAATAATCTCCCATCCTATTATTACAGGTTCAGCGTTTATAAAAGTATTATATTCAATAACAACAAGAAAAAGACTAATTATTACGCCTATTAATAACCCTACTCCTGCCACAAGCCAATAAACAAGCCAAGACGCTGCGTCTAAAATATGCGGCAATATTTCTACCGCGCTTGCAAACGGACAAATCAAAAAAGACACAAAAAACAGCGATAATACTGAAATAATCTTTTTACTTTGCCTTATTCTATTGACAAAACGCATATTTTAGTTTATAATATAAATATAATTTTTTTAATTTTGAAGCTAACTTTAACATAAACACTAGGAGGGAAACAATGAGATCATTAAAGTTTTTGAGTTTTTTGGTTATTAGTTTATTGCTTGTTTCCGTCGTATCTGCGAATAGTTTTTTTCTTTCGTCTCAAATGGAAGAAAAAATATTGGGTTATAAACCTAATAAATGCACGACGGTTCAAAGAATAGTTGGCAATCCCGCCCTATACCAACCAAAACAATTTTCTGACATATTCCTTGTTCCAGTGTCAGTTCAAACAGTCACTACTTTTGTGACTGAAAACAGAATTGACTTTGCTCTCATTTTTCAAGACAAGAATGGGGAATGGAAATTTTTTAAAACTCAAACAAAGAAACAAATTCTCGACAGATTCGCAAAAGATGACTTTCGCGAAGAATCTAAATTAGAGGATTTGTTTAATGAATCTGTGGGTTATTAAAATGCCCACACGCCAAATCCCCCGCCTTAACACACCCGTCATTATGCAACCATCAATGCATATCAAATGGCGGGTTTTTTTCTTGGCTGAAAAAATAATAAAATGAACAGTCATTATGCCACGCATCGTTCTGATAATTTTATCTCCAACATTTTTACCCTATTTTCTAAAATTTCAATTCTGTCTAAGTCAATTTTATTCGTAAGCATTTTTCTAATGTCAGCAATCTCCGACTTAATATCTCTCAACTCATCATCAATAATTAGATAAATATTTAAAAACAGTCTTAAAATTAGATTCTGTATATGATTTAAAACCGATCATCTCTGATTTAAAACCGATCATCTCTTCCTTAAATTCAACAAACTCTTGATGGTTTTTGTCAATTTTTTTATTTAAATGAGAATGCCCTTCTACTAGTCCATTAAGTTTTGAATCCATGCTTTCTAATAAAACTACCAAATGGTCTTTTGAAATATTATTTTCTTTTTTTAACATAAAATTTATCTAAAATCTAACTTTTATTATTATACCACAAAATAAAAAAATCGCTATCTACATTTCTTCCATTGTTTCAATTCCTAATAAATCCAGCCCTTTTTTTATAACCTGCGCTACGCAGAAAACTAGAAGCAAGCGCGCTTTTTTTGTCTCTTTGTTAGTTTTTAGGACAGGAGCTTGATGGTAAAAATTATGAAATACTTTAGCCAATTCATAAAGATATTTTGCTAAAATTGACGGATCATAATTTTCACCCGCCTGTTTTATCACGCTTGAAAACTTGGATAATTCAAAAATTAAATTTGCGTCAGTTCTATTAGATAATTTACTAAAATCAACATCAACGGCATCCGGCATCCGGCATCCGGCATCCGACTTCCTCATAATTCCGATAATCCGCGCGTAAGTGTATTGCAGATAAGGTCCTGTATTTCCCGAAAACGATAAAGATTTTTTTGGATTAAAATTAACAGTATTTTTCGCGCCGTATTGCAGAATATAATATTTCAGAGCTCCTAAAGCGATGATTTTTGCGCGCCGCGCAATCTCTTTTTTGTTTAATTTTTTGTTCCGTTTTTTAATTTCCGCTTCCGCCGCGCTTTTCAATTCCGCAAGCAGATTATCAATGTCAACTTTCGCACCCTCTCGGGATTTCAATTTTCCGCCTTCAATATTCACCATTCCATAACTAAGATGGCGCATATTTTTAGCGGCCTTAAATTTCAGAATGTCTAAAATAGCAAATAGCTGTTTTTGCGATAAGTCCTGCTCGCTCGCAATAACATAAATTATTTTATCCAGCTTATAATCCTTGCATTTCAGGTATGCTAAATAAATATCCTGTGTTATGTAAAGCGCCGTGCCGTCGCTTCGCAATAAAAATT
>JAGLTA010000114.1 GCA_023135505.1 Candidatus Parcubacteria bacterium
TAATTTGCCTAAAATTAAAAAATTAAGCAGAATAGAGTGTTAATATTTATAAAACAGCAAAATAATCGTAAATATATTTTTAAAAAAGATAAACCCAGCGGACAATAATGCTAATCCGCCGGGTTTTAGTTATGAAAATAATATTGCCTCCTTTTCCTCGTTTGTGGCGTTAATAAACGCCCATATATTTTCTTCAAAGAAAGTTTTTGTCCCCCTGCCTTTTTTTAGGCAAAAAGAACAGTTGTAAAAACCTTTTAAAAAAGGAACCTTGCCTCTGCCATGACAATTTAGACATTCTTCTTCTTTCTCCACTTTCAGTCCACTCCTTTCCCAAGGCAAGGAAACGAACAAGATTTCCTTACAGTTGTATCTTGGTTAACACCTTTATCAAAGCAGGTTATGTTTTTATGGCATTGATGGCACTCCCAACTGCCATCATTATCTTGATATCCCTCATCAAGAGAAAGAGGTTCCCCGCACTTTTTACAGATTTCAAAAAATTTTTCCCCCATTTTATCCCTCCTTATTTTAGATTTTTGTTTGTTTGTAATAATTTAGACACATTAAATTATTTTTGTAAAGCAAAATTTGCTTTATTTTCTGTTTTTTTGTAAGATAGTAGTATAGTTTTAATTTTTAGTTGATGTTTTTTTATTGTTGGTTCCATAGTCCGAATAGGGCCGTGGAACCTAAATGCAGACTATTGTTATTTTACAAATTTTTGCATTTAAACTCCACAGCCTCGTTTTGCTATCGCTCAACTTCTGACTATGGAGCCAACTATGAATTTTAGTTTTTAAATTTTTAAATATGGATAATCAAATAGTTTTAATTTTAGTTTTAGCCGCCGGTTTTGCCGCTGTTTTTTATTTTTTTAATAAAAAATTCAAGGAATTAGGCGAAAGCAAAAAAGACGACCAAAGCTTGACGCTTCTGCAGAATCAGATAAATGAAATTAGTAAAGTTTTAGACAGCCGCCTTAGCGAGTCAACAAAAATGATGCACGGGCAATTTAATCAGAGCGCTAAAATTATCACGGATATTACAGAGAAGCTCACAAAACTTGATGACACCTCAAAACAGGTTTTAGACTTAAAAGCGCCGTTGAGGAATTTAGAAGATATTTTGAAAAATCCGAAACAGCGCGGGATTTTCGGCGAGTATCAGTTGGAACTGATTTTAAAGAATGTTCTGCCGCCAGCGACTTACAAAATGCAGTATGATTTCGGCGACGGAGACATTGTTGACGCCGCTGTTTTCGTAAAAGAGAAGATAATCCCGATAGATTCAAAATTTTCTTTGGAAAATTACAACCGCATCGCGGCTGAAAAAGACCCAGCGCAGCGGGAAAAACTTGAAAAAGAGTTTAAATTGGATCTGAAAAAGAGAATTGACGAAACAGCCAAATATATCAAGCCGCAAAAAAACACGATGGATTTCGCGTTTATGTTTATTCCGGCTGAAGGAATTTACTATGATTTGCTTGTTAATCAAGTCGGCGCGGTTAAAGTGAATACGCGCGATCTTATTGAATACGCTTTTCGCGACAAGCATGTCGTGATTACCTCGCCAACCTCTTTTTACGCTTATCTGCAGATGGTTTTGCAAGGGCTGAACGCATTGCAGATAGAGGAGGGCGCGAAAGAGATAAGAAAAAGAGTTGAGTTTCTCGGCAGGCATCTTAAAAGTTACGAGGACTATATGAAAAAGATGGGGAACAGTCTGGGCGTGACCGTGAGCCATTATAACAGCGCGTACAAAGAATTTAAAAAAGTCGACAAGGATGTCGTGAAAATCTCCGGCGGCGAGCCAAAAGTAGAAGCGATAGAAATAGACCGCCCGAAAGTTGAGTAAAATTTGATTGAGATTGTTTTTTAAATTTGTCATCCTGAATTTATTTCAGGATCTGTGTTTGTGGTTCACTAAGTTATACTTAAGAATAACAAAATAAAAAATTTAGAGTTTGTTCGTATTATTATAATTTAACGATAAGTAATGACAGATCCTGAAACAAGTTCAGGATGACAGTTTTTATATTTTTTAGAAAACAGAAAAAATTCCAAAAAAAATCCCCCAATACCTACATTTTTCGCCTTTTCGCCCGTTTTTTGGCTACTATTGGCTGTGTAGATATGGGGGTTCTCTCCTCGCGCATAGGAGAGGTTAATACCTGAACCTCCGTTGCTTGGGAGGTATATGATCATTAAACTATAAATAAAAAATATGTCAATAGAAAAATTGCAAAAAGCGATAATTTCTGCTGTTGTTTTTTTTGATATGTTTGATTATCCGCTTGCGGAAGATGAAATTTTACGATTCTGTTATTTTCAAGACGGATGCAACTGCGATGATTACAGTTTAGAGAATATTAAAAAAATTTTAGCAAGCGGAGTTTTAGATGATAAAATAGAAAAGAAAAACGATTTTTATTTTTTGCGCGGACGGGAAGAGATTATTAAAATCCGCGCAAAGCGAAATTCGCAAAGCATCAAAAAATTCAGAAAAGCGAAATTCGCAATCAGGATATTCGCCATTTTTTCTTTTATTAAAATGGCGGCAGTTGTGAATTTTATGCCGAGCAGCAACGCGAAAAAAGACAGCGATATTGATTTTTTTATTATTACGAAAATGAACAGAATTTGGCTCACTAGAATAATTTGTGCGGGCATCTCTCAATTATTCGGATTGCGTCCGACAGAGAAAAATATGAAAGATAAAATTTGCCTGACCTTTTTTATCAGCGAGGATAATTTGGATTTGCAGAATATCGCCTTAAATAAAAATGACATCTATTTTCATTATTGGCTCGCAA
>JAGLTA010000115.1 GCA_023135505.1 Candidatus Parcubacteria bacterium
TTAAGTTTTTACGCGCTTTTGCATTTAAGCCAGCCGTTAAGCCAGAGTTTTTTTCAAGATTTAAAGACGGCTTCGCAAGGCGGAGGATATGTCGGAGTTCTTTTAAGCTGGCCGCTTGAGTATTTTTTAAGTTTTTGGGGCAGCCTGATAATTTTATTGGCAATATTCATCAGTTCAATCTTGATAATTTTTAATATTTCTTTAGGCAGTATGTTTGACGGCGCGAGCGTTTTTAAATTTGCGGCTGTAAAATTTTTGCGAATTTTAAAATTATTGAAAATTAAGGCGGGCAATATTTATCAGCATAAAAAATTTAATAAAGACGACGAGCAGCATGAAGAAGATTATGAAAGAGGCGAAGGCGATAAAGGCAGCGAGATTGATTTCAAGCAGTCTGAAATTAAAGAAAATTCTAACGACGAAGGCGATAATGGCGGCGGTTTTCAGTTAAATCTCAATAATGTTTTTAATAAGCAGAAAATAGACCTTCCTGTGAGTTTATTGGAAAACAGCGGAGGCAAGCCGACAAGCGGCGATATAAACAGCAATATAAATGTTATTAAAAAAACTTTGGCGAATTTCGGCATTGAAGTTGAGATGGGCGAAGTCAATGTCGGACCGACCGTGACGCAGTATACTTTAAAACCGGCAGAAGGGATTAAATTGTCGCAAATTATTACTTTGGGCAATGACTTTGCTTTAGCGCTGGCAGCGCATCCTATTCGCATTGAAGCGCCTATTCCCGGAAAATCTTTAGTAGGCATAGAAGTTCCGAATAAAACCGCCGCTACTGTTCGGCTTAAAGACATTATAACCTCAAAAGAATTTAAAAAACGGAGTTCTAACTTGATGCTGTCGCTGGGAAAAGATGTCTCTGGCAAGGCATGGATGCTGGATTTAGTGAAAAATCCGCACCTATTAATTGCAGGATCTACCGGGTCTGGCAAAAGCATATGCATAAATTCAATTATTTTAAGCTTGTTTTACCAAAACAGCCCGAACGAGCTAAAGTTTATTATGATTGATCCGAAAAGAGTGGAATTGCCAGTTTATAATAACACACCTTATTTAATCGCCCCTGTTATTACCGATGTAAAAAAGACCGTGAGGGCTTTAAAATGGGCGATCTCGGAAATGGAAAGGCGGTTTGAAGTTTTAGCGGAAGCAAGAAAGCGGGATATTATTTCTTATAACGCAGTGAGCGAGGAAAAAATGTATAATTTGGTTATTATTATCGACGAACTCGCTGATTTAATGGCATCCGCAGGCGCTGAAATAGAGAATTTAATTATTCGCTTAGCGCAGATGTCAAGAGCTGTCGGGATTTATCTGATTTTAGCCACACAAAGGCCTTCCGTTAATGTAATCACAGGGCTTATTAAAGCGAATATAACTTCGCGCATCGCTTTTAGCGTAGTATCGCTTATGGATTCGCGGACGATTTTAGATATGAGCGGAGCTGAAAAGTTGTTAGGCAAAGGAGATATGCTTTTTATTTCCAATGAAATTTCTAAACCAAAAAGGCTGCAAGGGGCCTATATTTCAGAAAAAGAGATTAAAAATATCACAGCTTATCTGCAAGCCCGCAACGACACGGAATACAATAATGAAATAACTGAAATTTCAGAATTAAGCGGCGAGGAAGAAAATCTTGATATTCCCGACGATGATTTAGAATTATTAAAACAAGCCAAAAAGATTGTGATTGCGGCAGGCAAAGCGTCGTCTTCTATGCTGCAGAGAAGGATGCGCATCGGATATAATAGGGCGGCGCGGTTAATTGATATTTTAGAAGAGCAGGGGATGATCTCGCCATCTGACGGGACAAATCGTCCGCGCGAAGTGCTGACTCTCGGGAAAGATTTACCGGATGATAAAAATGAATAAATGTGGTATAATAATAAAAGTAATAAGTAATAGGTGAAATTTTATGGTTTTTTGGAAAAAAAAACAGTTAATTTTAGAGAACGCTTTAGGAGGAATATTACAAAAGGAGAGGATTGCGCGCGGCATTTCTTTAGATGGCGCTGAAGAGCGTACAAATATTCAAAAAAGGCATATTGTGTCTTTAGAAGAATCGGATTATTCAAATCTGCCCGGAAAAATTTACATTAAAAATTTTATTAAAAATTACGCTGATTTTTTAAATCTTAACAGCGGATATTTATTGGAAATTTTTGAAAAAGAATACCTGTTTTTCAAAGAAACAAAAGATGATAAAAGCGGAATTTTTAGAAATGTAAAAATTTCGAATTTTCGCTTTGTTGTCGCGCCTAAAATTTTTAGGAATATTATTATCGCAACCGTCTTTTTTTTATGTTTTTGCTATTTAAGCGGAGAAGCGAAAAATATCTCTAAACCGCCAGAGTTAAATATATATTCGCCGCTAAATAATCTTGCAACCAGCGAACAATCAATAAAAATAATCGGAGAAGCCGATCGCGGATCACAGATATTTATTAACGATAAACTGATAATAGCCGACGGCGAAGGAAAATTTTCTGAAAATATAAATCTGCAGATAGGTGTTAATGTTATAAAAATAGGGGTTAAGAAAAAATATACAAGAGAGAATATTATTTACAGAAAAGTTTTAGTTGTTAAAGAAGAGACGGATTAAAAAATAGTTAAATAATTTTATTTAAAGATATAATTTATTTATAAAATTTTAATTTTATGGCGAAAGATAAACAAGAAGAAAATAAAATAGGAGGGAAATTAAAAGCAGCAGAAGAGGCGATCGCGCAAATCAAAGAGCGGTTTGGGGACGGCGCTATTATGAAATTAGGCGAAGCGAAAAGAATGGAGGTTAAGTCCGTTCCGACAGGATGCTTGTCGCTTGACATCGCGCTCGGAGTAGGCGGAGTTCCGCGAGGGAGGATTGTGGAAATCTACGGGCCTGAATCATCAGGAAAGACAACTTTAGCGCAGCATATAACAGCAGAGGTGCAAAAGATTGGCGGAATAGCGGCTTTTGTTGATGCTGAACACGCGCTGGATCCGGATTACGCGAAAAAAATCGGCGTGAATATTAAAGATTTACTGATTTCACAGCCAGACACAGGGGAGCAAGCGCTCGAAATCGTGGAAACTTTAGTCCGTTCAAACGCGGTTGATGTTATTGTAGTTGACTCTGTGGCTGCCCTAGTGCCGAAATCTGAAATTGAAGGCGAGATGGGAGACCGCCAAATGGGAACCCAAGCGCGCTTAATGAGCCAAGCGTTGAGGAAATTGGCTGGAATTATCCACAAAACAAACACCGTTTTAATTTTCATTAATCAAATTCGTTTAAAAATAGGCGTATTTTTCGGCAACCCCGAAACTACGCCCGGTGGAATGGCGCTAAAATTTTATTCTTCCGTCAGGATTGAAGTCCGCCGCAGCGCCCAGA
>JAGLTA010000116.1 GCA_023135505.1 Candidatus Parcubacteria bacterium
AAATAAATATTAAATTTTAATCTACATTAATTCTTAATCGCATCTTTTGGCGTAATAACTAATTCCTCAATCTCTCCATCTGCTCCGACAAAATCTGCGCGAATTTTTTTATTATTTTCTTTTGCAAGATTTTTCATAAATTCTAATAAAACGGTCTTATTATTACATATAGTTAAATCTTTAACTTTTATACTATCGTCATCTAAATCTTCTGTATTATCTATACTTATTCCTTGCTCTCTTTCTAATTTTTTTCTTTTTATTCTTTCTAATTCTTCTAATTTATCTTCTGTGTTTTCCGTAAGTTTTTTTCTTTTGGCATTGTTTGATATATTGCAGATATCAAATCGTCTTCAGTGCCACTGTCGCAATCAAATGATGAGCTTGCCCATTTTGGAAACCAGTCTTCAAATTCACTATAAGATAATTCTGTTGCTTGATTTCTTATTACATTAACTATTGATAGACCATCTGAAGCTGCCATTGTTAGACCGCCATCGTTGGCAACCCAAGAATTGAATTCATTTTCTGCTGCATCGCAAGCAGAAAAAATCTTTCTTAACCTTTCTGGTATTTTTATATTTTCCATTTCTCCCCCCTTATCAATTCCTAATTTTTCCATAAACTTTTTGATTATATGTGAAATAAATAAAATCTTTAAAAAAATTATTATTTATTTACACATAACAAATTAAAATATTATATAAAAATTTTTATAATCAAAGTGACAATCGTTCCGAACAATATTCCTCCGACAACCTCTTTCGGCTTATGCCCTACTCTTATGTTAAGACGCGGAATAGTTATATCTATCTTTTCCGCTATCTTTTTAATAGCTTTTGAGTGCCGCGAAATCTCCTGCCTCGCGCCCAATGCGTCTCTTATTACCACTATCATAAAAATCATCCAAATCGCGAAATAAGTTGAGTCAACCCCCTCCTTTAAAAAAATCAAGGTTCCGATAGACGAAACAAAAGCCGTATGCCCTGACGGCATTCCTCCATATTTTCCAAAAATATTAATTAGATTTAAATTGTGCTTAATTCCATCTGTTGCTAATTTTAATATTTGCGCCAAAACAACAACAACGATTGGAATTATTATTGATTCATAATGCATAAATTATGCTTTAATATGATGATGAATTTGCGTATTATGATTAACTGGAACCTGCCTGCTAATCGGGCAAGTATAATTAATTTTACGGATATATTTTATAGAAATAATTAAAACAGCCATAGAAATTAAGCAAAATAATATGTTCCGATTTGCAAAATCTGCTTTTGCAGTTTGTAACTGCGCGTATTCGCCGGCTATCTTCGGATACTGAATATCGCTGTTAATTCGCGCTGTTTTGTATGGCGCGCGATTTTCAACAACTGCTAAAACTATTTTGTCAATCCTATTATTCTCGTTTTTAAAATAAAGCAAATTAACATTTTTATAATTCAGGCAATTAGGCAAAACCGCTACTTCCTCTTCGCTGTCTTTTTCTATTATATCATTAAAATTAAAAACTGTTAATTGCGAGGCGCTTTCTTTTAGCCGACCGAACATTTGAACTGTAATAATAGTCGGCTGATTCTTAAATATTGTATCTTTTGACACGATCGCTATATCCGTATAATCTGAACTTAAAATATTTTTTCTATGGCTTTCGCTATTCATCCATGCATCAACAACGGCTTCGGCTGTAATAAAATCCATAGCTAAATTTTCCCCTGCGTAAAGATAATTATATCCAGCGTCTTTTATCCACTCAATAAAAGTTTTTCCGCTTGGCGATGTATGCGCGAAATATTCATTTTCCGCTAAATGCTCCGCTTTCTCATTGGCTGCCTTTTTTAAAGCAAAATCTGTCTTTAATGGCTTTAAGCCGTTTTTTATTCTCTTGTCGTTAGTTAATCGGATTAAATTCTCTGGTGTTATATCTGAGGCAAATATATTTTTAGGCAATAAAAAAATCCCTGCAACTATTGTTGGGATTATAATAATAACTAAAAATGCGCAAAAATGCCTGTTATTTTGTTTCGTCTCCCTGCTACAAGAAGACAAATTTTTATTTTTCATTTTTTTGTTTTATCTCACTTAACAATAAGATAAATTTTTATTTTTTTACTATTATAGGTCTACTGCGTAATTATTTTCTACTGCAATTTCAATATTTTGGTCAAATTTTCCAAAAATTTTAACGCCTATATGCCTATATAAACTTATAAAATTTTTGAAAAATTTGCCTCAAAATCTGAAAATTTCGTTACGAAACTAATTACGCAGCAAACCTAATATATATTATAGCATAAAATCGGTTTCGTGTCAATGCTTATTTTTTCTTTTTTTTGCTGATTTTTTATTAACTGAAATTTTCTTTTTCACGTCCGCCTTTTTAGCGGTTGTCTTCTTTTTTGCTTTTGGCTTATTTACTTTTATTTTCTTAAACTTATGCTTTTTTGAAAAAGTTGTTATCGCTTCGGCTCCCTGCTCTAATAAATCATTGACTTTTAATTTAACGGATTCCGTGTGGCTGCCTCCTGAAACTATGACAATTCTGTTTTTCAGCAATGTCTTGTCAAGATAGACGGGGATTTTATGAAAAGCCACAAAAGGGATCAGGGTTCCAGGATTTACTTTAAAAATTTTCTTGATGTCAATCTCTTTTACAATTTTTGCCTTTTTAACTTTTAATAATCTCTCCAGCTTTTCAAAATCTACTTTTCGGTCTGCCGGAATAACCAATAAAAAATATTTCCGATCGGCTTTAACGGCTAATGTTTTAGCAATTTCGCTTAATTTTTTTCCCAAAGTCTGAGCAGCGTCAAAAGCCGTATAAACGGTTTTGTGCTCTAAGATTTCATAATTGACATTATGTTTTTCTAAAAAATTTGTAATTCTTTTTGGCAGCATAAAATAATATTAACATTTTAACACAGTAACATTAAAACATTTTTATTTAAAAAATTAAAATTAAAAATTCAATCATTGAAAATTCATTAAAAATTGAAAATTGATAATTGAAAATTAAAATTCGTTTTTAAAAACAAACAATAATATTTAAAAAAAACTATCTTTTTATATTTTCCTCTGCACTTTCTATTTCCTCCATCGCTTCAATTTCCATCTCTATTCCGCCCCAATATTCTGCGATCCAATTATAAACCAAACCGCTTATTAAGCCACCGACAAACCCAGCAATCGCTCCGAAAATAGGAAAAAATATCGGAAAAATCATTTGCGCTAATGTCCAATATCCGCCGAATCCGTCAAAAATTCCAGTTGCCAGCATTACAATAGCTGGGATTAAACAGGTCGCGCCGTAAAAAATAGCCATCATTCTTGCCAAAGACAAAATTTTTACTTTTTTAATTTGGTAAAGCATAAATTAAATTTTAGATAATATTAAAAAACAGATAATCACAATTATTGAAATAATAACCGCGAATAAAATAACGGTAAAAAATATAAACTTCTTGTTGTCTTCGTCCGCTGTTATCGGAGCGTCTTCGCTGTCTAAGACAACGCTTTGAATTCTTGCGCTGGCGCCGCTGCCTGCTAAAATCAGAGTATCTTTTATGCCTTGGCTGAAATAAAAATCCAAATCAATACTTATTTCCCCGCTCTTGCTGATATTCTGCCTTGTTAATTCCCTGTCATATAAATATCCGTATTTTTGAGATTTTCCATAAATTATAATTTCAGCGATTCCGTCTCTATTTTCTTGAAAACTTTCAACTTGAATTTTTAAAACAGAATTTTTAGGCACAATTCCGGGAATAAAAAATATTCCATTCTGGCGGCTAGAACTTATATGCGCTTCTGGCGTTTTTAAATAAACAGACTGGCTGTTATTAGATTCTAAAATATAATTAACATTGCGAACCCCTTTAATGCAGCGATAACCTGATAACGGATTTATTCCATATTCTTCTGTTTTAAATTCTAATTCATCGCATAATTCTATTCTGTCGAAAGGAGTATCTCCCTCGTGATAATAATCCGGCGCTATCATCTGCAAAGGCGCGGCAAAAATCGGCATAGCGAACAATGATAAAATAAAAATTGTAAGAATTCTTTTAAGCATAGTAATTTTAAATTACAAAATGTATAAATTCCCGTGTCTTTGCGAGGAGCTGAACGAGTGAAACGAGTAAGATGCGACGAAGCAATCCCATTACTAAGCGAATAAATCTCTACTTTGCATAGTTTGTGCGGATATTAACGAGATTGCTTCGTCATTTCGTTCCGCTGCCGCTCCACTTCATTCCTCACAAAGACAGAGTTTTTAAACCTGCTCTTCGTGTTCGCTGAATTTTTTTTGCAGGAATATTACCAGCGGCGTGATTATTACCACTAATAAGCCGAGAATAATATAGATCGCGGCATTCTCATATTGGTCAATAATATATCTTCCTAATTCGCCAAGCAGGTGAAACAGCATCCAAAACGCGAAAACCACATAAGCCCACATCGCGACTTTTAGATGCGCTTTTTCGCCCTTAATGTTAACTATATAATAGAACAGAATCATCAACAAAAAAATCGGGATGATAAAAGCGGAGTGGATTAAAATCTTGTAAGTTATGTAGCGGCTCTTGTCCTCGGTCGCGTAATATATCTGAGTTTTAGAAACGCCGGAACTTTCATAAGAATACATTAATCTGTTTGACTCTTGATAATCCATTCTTTCGCCGGTATATTTAATCGCCGGGTTGGCGATGCGGTTTAAGTCAAAAATAATTCTTTCTCCTAAAAGAATAACAACAAAAGCCAAAACGATTGTTAAAATTACACTCACGGCTGATATTTTTTTTCTGCGCCTTGGCGCTGGCGCAGCATTTCGCGGAGCAGTCCGCGCTAAAATGTCTTCTGGCATAAATTTTGCGGTTAATAGCTATTTGTTAGATAAGTCTATTATACAAAACAAACAACCACTAATCTTTTTTATAAAATTGATAAATTAAAATTGGAAACAGAATAATTAAAAATAGAATTGATAAAGTGATTATAACATAAAAAAAAGTTTTTGACTTCTGCGTGTCAACGATTACATCTGAATTTTTTTTCGCGTCCCTGAAAAACAGGTCGCTGTCCATCTCGCTGTATTTCATATAGCGAGACAATTTTGTTAAATAATATCTGTCTTCTTTCACTTTAATCCACGGCTCGCCATTATCGTTAAACGCTAAATCCTCAATTACTTTTTTATCTGTCCATGCTGCGTATCTTGTTTGAAATCCGGGCAGAATCTGCTCTTTGTCTTTTGTAAAAATATAAAGTTCAATTCCGACTTGCGGCGGTTTTTGATAATTTATTTTTTGCGTCGGCTCTTCTATCACTGATGAGATTTTCAATGGATAAACTGGTCGATTTGTTAAAAACTTAAACTGCAAAGGGATTAAACTTCCGCTCCACATATCCTGCTGTAAATTATTTACAGCAGCATCTTTCGTGATTTTTACGGCTGTAAAAAACCACTTGTTTTGAATATAACTGTCTAAAACATAAGAATGCTGTTTTGGAAAATGATAGCCGTTTTTATTAAGCCAATTAACTAAAGCATCTTTATCGTCTGCGGCTAAAACTGCGATGTCGTAATATTCTATCTTTTTCTCTTCCAAGACATGCACCATCCCAACTTCATTTGCAACTCCAAATAATCCACCGTCTAAGCTTTTAATACTTTGAGGTGTTGGAATTTCCGTTAATTCTCGTAAAGCCGTAAAAATTTCTTTTGACGCTTTTTCAACTTCTGGGCGCGAAGGAGTCGGCACAATCCAGCCGAAATCATCAGCGTCGCCTTTAAAAGATGTTGATAAAATTAAAGTTTCCATTCCGTCTTCAAAAAAAATAACCGCTTTTTGATCAGTCTCAAAAATATAGCGGTTAGGCGGCGCAATCATCATCCCGTCAGCGAAAATAACTGATGGAACTAAAAACGCGAAAACATTAAACAAGATAAAAAACTTTTTAAGCATAAAATTCAATAATTATTTTTAATAAATTTATTATAGCATAAAAAAAGAAAAAAGAAAACCGCCTTTGTTGCCAAAGGCGGCGTTGTATTATTGGTGGTTAATTTTCTAAAATTAAAAATTTTAAATCACCTCCTTTTTTAATTTTTAAAATTTTTGATAAATAAATAAAAAATGTTATTCCTAATGAAATACTCATCAAGAAAAATACTTGGGAATCGATATTAGTTCTTGAATCCCAGATATTTATTATTTCTGTTTTAGAGATAAATAAAAGCAGAAATAAAAAAAGATGCGATGCTTGGCGCAGTTTTCCAACTGCGTGAACTTCTAATTTTCCTATTTGTTTTGAAAGAAAAATAGAAAGTTCAAAAAAAATAATCGGAAGAAGCCACCATGCTTTTGAAACATCGGCCAACAAGACCATCATCCACAGCCCTATTGCTAATTGAAGCCGATCCCTTGCGGGATCCATCATTCTTCCTAATTTTGTCTTTCGATTTAGACGGCTTGCAGCCAAACCGTCGAGAACATCAGAAATCGCAGAAAGAAAAAACAAAACCAAAACCAAAAAATAATATCCCTTTAAAAAACATGGAATTTGAAAAATGACAAAAACGATTCCCAACCCCGTAATCGCATTCGGAATTGTAAAAATTTCATTGCTTTCAGGCAACTCCTTAATTGCCTGTTTTTTTCTTTTGGGATATAAAACTCCAAAATAAAAAATTGCCGTCAAAACAAGGGGTGGCAATAAAAACTTAAAAAATAATTCTAATAATCCTATTATCCAATTATTTATCATAATCATTACCTCCTTTTCTTTTAGATATTTTTAAAATTTTAATGAGCGGGTTAATATAAATTAGCCATGCAATAATTCTTTAATCACAAAAAATCATTGCTTGGCAAATCTATAATTTAGAATTACATATTTTAATTTAAAATTCAAGCCTATTTTATATTTTTATGCTCCATTAGACTTAAAAACGCTGTCGGCATTGAAGTCCCTAATCCGCAAAAACTGGTTTTTTGCATAGTTTCTAAAATCTCTTTCATTAAATCCCAGTCAATATTTTTGCCGCCCAACATTTCTTTGACGCGATAGATGCCCTCTCGGCAAGGAGCGCATTTTCCGCAATTTTCATTTATATAAAAATTAATCCATTTTTTCATCAATTTTATCGCGTCTGTTTTATAATCGTAAACAATGATCGTCCCTGCTCCGCAAACAAAATTTTCCAATCCTTTTTCGGCTAAAATCTCTCCGCAAGCGCCTCCGCCGACCTGAACAAAAAATTTGTTCAGTGGCAAATTTTTTGTTTTAATTAAAATTTCTTTTACAGTACTGCTGGCAGGCAGCTCATAAACTCCTCTGTTTTTAACTTTTCCGCTTATGCAAAAAAAACGCGTTTTTCTGTATTCTCCTTTTGCGATCTTGCTTGCGTAATAAAAAGTTTCAACATTGTTTGTTAAAGTCGGCTGATTTTCAAAACCGAACTGTGGCGGATACGGCGGCTTAATTCTCGGCTCACATCTATTCCCTTCCATTGATTCAATTAATGTAGTCTCTTCTCCGCAAAGATAGCCTCCGGGCTCGCGAAACAGCTCTATCGGCGATTCGCCTATTATTTTTTTTAATCTTCTTTTAAATTTCCTGTATAAATCTTTTCGCAAATAAATATAAGCAAAACTGCCACTTATATTTTCTAAAGCGATTTTAACGCCGTTAACCACCTCAGTTGGATAATTTTTGAGCAGATACTCGTCCTTAAAAACGCTCGGCTCGCCCTCGGAAGCATTGCAAATAATATATTTTTTATCCGCTTTCGCGTCTTTAACCGCTTTCCATTTCAGCCAAGTCGGAAAATTCGCTCCACCGCGTCCTAACAGTTCCGCTTGTTTTAATTTTTCAAAAATGTTTTGCATAAATTATTATCTTGTAAATAATATGATTATAGCATAAAATAGCGTGTCGATCCAACATTATAATGCCATACCAGCTAATTTTTGCGTCATAATCGTTTAGATAATTTAATTAATCTAAACAAATTCAAACGCCTATAAAGCAAATAAGAATAATAAAAGCGAAAGTCAAGAAAAAAGTAGGCGAGTGATAATTCGCGGCAATCGCGGCAAAAAAAGCAATAGAAAAATAAAATTTATTTGATAATGACTTTATCTTAAATAGGCTTGTTGCTAATAATCAATATGCTGCTTGTTAATTGCTATACGAATTTAATATTCTTTCGCCCCCCTTTTTTTTAGTCACATTAAACCCCATATATTTTCCCAGCATCAGTCTTGTCTGCGCGTCAATGGCCGGAATAGAGCCAAAAATAATCATACAATAAGGAAACAGAATCCATTGAAAAAACATTATGCTATATTTATAAAATTTATGCTCTTGAGGCCGCGCCGGCAGAATAGTGATGCTTAAAATAGCGGAGACAAGCAGGCCGGCCATTGCGACGGTCATAAGATATTTTAAAATAATCGGCGCGTTTTGCGCCAAAATAGAAGTTTTTTCATCATCGCTTAGCATCTTGAGCGGCAGCCATCCTAAAATAAAAATAAGAATCGGGGCTGTCGCCCACGAATAAACGCCTTCTAATTGATTCCATAAATAGCGGAATTTTTTTAAAAATTTTATTTTTTTATTGCCCCACATATTCCATGCCATATATGGAAAATTTTCCACTCCATACGCCCAGCGGCGAATCTGTTTGTACTGATTTTTCATACTACCCCAAAAAGTCCCTTCATAAGCAGTGTCCATAGAGACCTGGATATACATAGGTATAACTTTATAATCGCCGTTATAACGAACTATCCCTTGCAGGCAAATCCTTGAATCTTCAGTCACGATTGTTTTGTCCCAAAAACCGACATCAACCAGCGCTTTAAAACTCATACTATGCGAAGAAAAAGTGAACAGCCTTTCTGGTCTTGCTAAATCCGTAAAAAGCCAAAAAGTCGTGCTATTATGCACAATTCTTACTAAAGCAGGAGACTCCCAAATATTATTGTTATAAACGGCTATCGGCTGATAACTGGCGCGGCAGCTGTTCGGATTTGTTAAAAAAGAGAAAGTGAGATAAGAAAAATATTGCCTATGCGGACAGGTGTCAATGTCAAAATTAGAAACTATGATATTTTCATAAAGTATTTTCTGCTGGTCAATAAATTCCTTGGCTCTATGTCCTGCCCAATTCGCATTCGCCCCTTTGCCGGCTAATTCATCCGGCAGATCCTTGGGATGCATAGTTATTATAAATTTAAAAAATTTATCTCCGAATTCTTTATTTATCGCTTCTGCGTTTTTGCGGAAATTCTCCTCATTTCGCCACTCCCCTGATAAAACAATAATAAATCTGTCTAGCGGATAATCCACTTTCGCTATTTCGCGAAAAGTCGCCTGTAAAACTTCCAGTGGCTCAGTAGAAAAAGGCAGTACTAACAAATGATAAATTTTTTGCCATTCTCCATTTTTTTCTTGCTTTAATTTTGACATCCAGCCAATCTTTTCATCTTTGCGAAACCTAGCCCAAGAATGAATTAAATGGATTAACATATAAAAAACCCTAATTACCCAATATACATCAAAAACAATGATAAAATAGATCGCCCATAAAGGATTGACAAATGATAAAACTATTAATCCTATTAAGGTTGTCCAAACCATCGCCCCCGGAATAATCTCTAAAATTCTATATTTTGTTCGATTCCTCATAAATTATTTTATTCATCCAATTTAAAGCACGCTTTTTGCCTTGCGTGATTTTCAATACCAACATCCTCTATCTTGCCGCAGAAATCAATCTTGTCATTCATTCCCGCTTTATTTAATTCAACAGCCACTGCCCAATAACAATTATCTCTCGCTCCCGCGTTCCATATTATTTCATCGCAAACAGAAGCGTCTTTATTATGTTCAGCAAAATGCTGATAGCAATCGTGTTTATGAGTCGTTAAACATCCGCAACTGATTGGCCATTCTAAATAATCAACTTGTTTAAGATTATCAAAACCAGTGCAAACTTCTTCAAGTTTTAAAAGAAAATCATCATGTTCTAGATCACCAACGATATCCAAATAATCATATTCTTCCCCGCGATAACCTACCCCGGAATAATTATTTTTTTCTTCTTCAATTCTATACCAATCCCGAACCATTTTTCTGATTTCATTTAAAGATTTGTATTGACTTTCATCCCACCATTTTTGCCAATTGTCAATCTGATAAAAATACATGTACTTATAGCCAAGTAATGGACTTGGAGTTATTATCCGA
>JAGLTA010000117.1 GCA_023135505.1 Candidatus Parcubacteria bacterium
GAAATTCATTTCTTTAAAATTTTTTAAAACGATTTTTTAAAATCGCGGAATAAAATTTTATTTTTTAAAAATTATCTATGAATTCCGCGGTTGTAGAACTGTTTAAATTATCTTTTAACTCATCAGTTAAGACAGCGGCGGATTCAATGGACGCGGGCAGCATAAAAGGATTCTGTTTGCCTAATCCAGCAATATCTAAATCAAAAAAATTTCCGCCGTATTTTTCCATTTTTAAAAATTTTGGATTAGATAAAATTTCTTTATTAAGTTCCGTTGGAAAAATTTTTGGCTTTTTTGTAAAAAAAACTTTATCTACAATATTTTCCGTAGAGGTTTCAATAATGCGCTTTAACTGCTGGCTGCGAAAAGCAAAAATTATAATCATTAAAATGACCACAAAAAGCATAATTGAATAAAAAATAATTTTTTTTCCAGTGATATAATTTGGCATAAGTATTATATATAAAATATGCTGGTATTATTAGCGCTCTTTAAATTTTATTATTCTAAATAAAGCCAGAAGATTCTTAGCGCTTGCGCCTATTCTTCCATGTAATACGTCGTTAACTCCAAAGAATAGGCATTATTGCCCTGATAATTAATAAATTTAACATCTATAATTGGAAAATTATTCTCTAATATAGAAAGCATCCTTTTATAAACTTGATATCCAGATACTTTATTAATAGTCAAATTTATTTTAACCGTTTTTATAAATGGAGTATTTTGTTCTTTAATTTCTATAATTTCGCCTTTAGATAAAATAATATCTCCTAATTCAAAACCGTTATTTTTAAACAAACTTTCCAATCCTGCTAATAATTCAGGAAATTTCGGACCAATCGGCAGCGCGGAATCAATTTTTTCAATATCTTTTTCTGTTATGCTTTCATATTCTTTATAAAAAAATTTTAATTCTTCAAAATAATATAAATCATGCTTGTAAATTTCTTCTCCTTTCGCGAATTTAACATTTTTAATATTTTTAATATCTTTTAATTTAGGAGAAAAATAAGCGAAAAAACTTGTTAAAAATATTGCGATAATCAACAATAACAAAATATAATCAAAATACTTTATAAAAATTTTTACCGATTTGTTTTTCAAATTTTCCATTTTTATAAAAATAATTAATTTCTAATATTTATTTTAAAAAAATATCCTTTTTAACTTTTAAATTTATATTAAAACTTACGGATAATTCGTTGCCGTCCGACGAATCGTTGAATGAAGCTGAATTTATTTCCACGAATTCTACAAATTCTTCCGCTTGCTGAAAAACGATTAACTGCTTAGCGACTGACGCAAAACTGTCTGTTAGCGCGCTGATAGATACATTTCCATTAATATCCGCGTCTAAAGTTTCATAATAAACGTTTGTTAATGTGTATTTTTCCAAAGTATCTAAAAAATTAGTGCAATATATGTGATTTTCAAGCAAATAATTGATCGCTTTAAATTTTGTTTGAATTTTTATAATCTCGTCTTTCCGTTCTTCATAAACGCTTATTTTACTCTGAGTCTCATTAATTCTTTTCTTAATACTGTTTATCTTGTCAATAATAGAACTCTGATACCATGCAATTAGTATATATACAGAAAAAAGAATAATTGCTGACATAACTAAAGAAAAAAACATAACAAAGAACTTCTCTCTTATTTTAATTTTAATAGATCCGATCAAATCTCCAGAGATAAAATTTACATCTGAATTATTGCGAATTAATTTTTTTTTATCAATGGACATTAGCTCATCTTCCTGCTTTATCTTATTTTTTATCTGTTTATTGTGATTTTTTGCTATTTTTCGCCGTTCTTCTGTTTTATTTTTTTTATAATCCTGAAAAGTCTGAATTTTTTCTTTAGTGTTAGAAATGATGGGCTCAACTTTTAATTTTTTAATATTCTCGGGACTTTTTATTTTTTTTAACTCCTCGCTTGCTGGTTTTCCAAAAAAAACTCTGTTTTTTTCTTCATCGCTTTTGTCGTCTTTATTTCTTTTTTTTGAAAAAAATGAAAAATTAGAAAAAACGCGCCTGGCTGTTTTCTTTTGATTTTTTTTCGCGTTTTTCTTGTCGGAATTCAGCGGCGCATGCATCTGAATGTCATCTTTCCGCGATTTTTTCGCTTTTTTCAATTCGCTCTTTTCGCGATCTTTTAAATTATTCGGCAATAAATTTATTGGCATAAATTCATTTTTTGAAAAAAATTAAACTACTAAACTCTGATAATTTATAAAATTTATATTTAAATTTCAAAACTTTTATAAATTTTCAATTATCAATTTTCAATTACCAATCAATT
>JAGLTA010000118.1 GCA_023135505.1 Candidatus Parcubacteria bacterium
CAGGAATAGGGCTTCGCGGCTACGGACAGCAAGATCCTTTAGTGGAATACAAAAAAGAAGCCTACCGCCTTTTTACTGAATTGATGAATTTAATCCAAAAACAGGTTGTCTATACAATTTATAAAATCGGCTTAACCCAAAATTTTGCTCCGGCAATAATGGAAGCTGAAAATACTCAAGTTTCCAATATAAGCAGCACCGGCATAATCGCCAGCGAAGCGCAAAAGCGAGAAAACCGAAACAGCGTTTCTGATAAAACAGTAAATCAAGACGGAAAGAAAGTAGGGCGCAACGATCCCTGTCCATGCGAAGCGAAAAAACCAGACGGCTCTCCAAAAAAATACAAGCATTGCTGCGGGAAATAAAATAAAATACAAAAAAATCTCGCATTTTACATTTGAGATTTAATCAAAATTGATTATTTAATCTGTTTTTTAACAGTGGCGTTAAAAATATCTTGAAAAAAAAATTTAACATTTTTTTTTAAATCATTCTGTTTCTTTTCCAATAAAGGTTCTTTGAATTACGAAATGGGTTAAAATGACAATTTTGTCATTTCGAAGCGAAGCGTCAATAATAAGTTTTGGAAAGTATTTTTTTAAATCAAATTTTTTAATCCCTGAAAAATCGCCGAATTAAAACTTGCGGTTTAAATACCATAATTTAATTTTCGGATTTTTCAAATTCGCTTTTTTTAAATCATAATCCCAAAATATTATTTTATTGTTATTAGTTTTATTCATAGTTTTTTTATACTATTTTTTCTTTTCATTAAATATCTACAGCCCATTGGCGGCTTATATCGGCATTTTAAAATCATATAAAATAATTTTAGTTATCCACAGTTAATCGCTTGACACTAGCATTATTTTTTGTTATAAATAAAACATAAAAAATTAATTTGCATTTCGGTTAAATTTTAATATAAATCCGCTGTATCGGCTGTATTTAAAAAACAGCGGAGCGCGCAAAGCGCAATGACAAAAATTACTTAAAAGAATATTGTTTGTTGAAAAATTCGACTCTTTGCGAGAGGCGAAGATTTTTTGTGTTTTAAAATAATTTTTAGAGAAATATTAATATTATTTTTTATGAAACAACAATCTCAAAAAAGAATCTTTTTTTCTTATAACGGCAAAGATGAATTAGCGGCGAAAAATGGACAAAAATATTCAACTTCTTTTAAAGACAAAAAAGAGGTGATCCCATTGCCTGATTTAATAGAAGTGCAAAAAGAATCATACAACTGGTTTTTACGAGAGGGGATTAAGGAAATATTCAATGAAATTTCTCCGATTGTTGATTTTGCCGGCAAAGGATTAAAGCTTTCTTTTTCAGATTACTATTTTGACGAACCTAAGTTTGACGAAGAGGACAGTAAAAGAAAAAATGTAACTTACGAGGCGTCAATGCGAGTTGTGAGCGAGTTAAGAAAAGATAAAAAAATAATAAACAAGCAAGAAATTTATTTGGGAGATATTCCGCTGATGACAAAAAGCGGAACTTTCATAATAAACGGCATTGAACGATGTATCGTATCTCAGCTTATTAGGAGCTCAGGGGTATTTTTCTTTTCTAATAATATCCGAGGACGAAATTATTATGGAGCTAAAGTTATTCCAAATAGAGGAGTATGGCTTGAGATAGAGACTGATGTTAATGATGTAATTTGGGTTAAAATTGACAGAAAAAGAAAAGTCGCTATAACTTCCTTGCTGCGCGCTATCGGATATGGTTCAGATGAGGATATTAAAAATTTATTCAAAGGAGATAAAAAAAATATTGAAATTAAATATATTGACGAAACTCTTAAGAAAGATATTACTAAAAATGAAGATGAGGGTTTGATGGAGATTTATAAAAGATTAAGGCCTGGAGATTTAGCCGGAATTGATAATGTGAGAAATTTAATCAATGCGATGTTTTTTAATTTTGACAGATATGATTTTGGCAAAGTCGGCAGATATAAAATAAACCGCCGTTTTAACGAAAATATTTCCAATGAACCCAAAAATAGGATTTTCAGAAAGGAAGATTTAGTAAATATTATTAAAGAGATTATTAATCTTAATTCTTCGCAAAAAGAGGCCGACGACATTGATCATTTGGCTAATCGCCGCGTAAAAACAGTCGGAGAACTGGTGCAGAATAGGTTTAGAATTGGAATGGTAAGAATGGAAAGAATCGTTAAAGACAAAATGAGCACGCTTGATGAAGTCGGCATGTCCCCAGCTCGTTTGATAAATTCCCGTCCATTAATAGCAGTATTAAGAGAATTTTTTATGTCGTCCCAGCTTTGCCAATTCATGGATCAAAATAATCCTTTAGCTGAATTAGAGCATAAAAGAAGGCTGTCCGCTATGGGACCAGGGGGTTTAACGCGTGAAAGGGCCGGTTTTGAAGTACGCGATGTGCACAGAACTCATTATGGCAAGATATGTCCGATTCAAACGCCGGAAGGACCGAATATTGGATTAGTGGGGCAGCTTGCTGCTTATGCAAGCGTTAATGAGTGCGGCTTTATAGAGACTCCTTACAGAAAGATTTTACATAATGTTAGAAATAACGCTAAAGCCGCTATTGGGAAAATCGTCCGCGAAGACATTAAAATTAAATCAAAAATTTTAATAAAAAAAGGAGAGGTTATAAATAAATCCAAAGCTGAACAATTATCTAAAGCCAATGAGATAAAAACAGTCCCTATTAAGCCTATGGCAAGCGATGAAATTGTTTATTTAGACGCTTTTCATGAAGATAAGGCTATAATAACCACAGCCAACACGGAAATTAACAAAGAAGGATATTTTATTGATGAAAAAATAAATGTGAGAAAATATGGCGAGCCAGGCGTTGAACAAGTTGAAAAAGTAGACTATATGGATGTGTCCCCAAAGCAGATTGTTTCTATCGCAACCTCTTTAATTCCGTTTTTAGAGCATGATGACGCTGTTCGCGCTTTAATGGGCAGCAATATGCAAAGGCAAGCTGTTCCTTTGGTAAAACCGGAAGCTCCTTTAGTCGGAACTGGAATTGAAGAAGAAGCCGCTAAAGGGTCGGGACATGTCGCAAGGGCTGATGTCGACGGCAAGGTTATTAGCGTGTCTGCTGATCAAATTGAGGTTTTAGAGGATAAAGATAAAAAATTGAAAAATTATAAATTATTAAAATTTATAAGATCAAATCAATCAACTTCAATTAATCAACATCCGATTGTTAGCGTAGGAGATAAAATTAAAACTGGACAAGCCATAAGCGACGGGCAAGCGATTGATGAAAAAGAGTTAGCCTTAGGAAGAAATATTTTAGTCGCTTTTATGTCTTGGGAAGGATTTAATTATGAGGACGCGATTATTATTTCTGAAAAAGTCGTGAAAAACGATATGTTCAGTTCTATTCATATAGATAATTATACTATTGACATTCGCGATACTAAACTTGGTCCGGAAGAAGTTACGCGCGACATTCCTAATATCGGCGAGGAAAAAATAAAAGATTTAGATGAAACAGGCATAGTAAGGATAGGCGCCGAGGTTCAATCGGGTGATATTTTAGTCGGCAAAATTACTCCGAAAGGCGAAACTGAATTATCAAGCGAAGAAAAATTATTAAGGGCTATTTT